>JAYTTM010001100.1:0-3426 GCA_043745055.1 Chitinophagaceae bacterium
AAACCGGTGATACGGGGCCTTGGATACAACAGGGTGTTAACCATTAATGATGGTGTGCGGCAGGAAGGACAGCAATGGGGCGATGAACATGGAATTGAAATTGATGAATCTAGTGTAAACAAAGTGGAAGTGTTAAAAGGCCCTGCCTCACTAATTTATGGCAGCGATGCCATTGCCGGCGTTATCAATATTATCACCAATGTACCTGTAGAAAACAATACCATTAAAGCAAATATTTTAAGCAGTTATCAAACCAATAACAATGCAAGGTTACTAAATGCAAATATTGCCGGTAATGTAAACGGCATCAATTGGAATTTGTACAGTTCTTCAACAGCCGCTGCTGATTACAGAAATAAATACGATGGTAGGGTATTTAACTCAAAGTACAATCAAAATAATTTTGGCGGCTACGCCGGATATAATGGCAACTGGGGTTACAGCCATTTGCTGTTCAGCAATTTTAATTTAAAAGCCGGGCTGGTACAAGGGGAAAGAGATGTGCAGGGATATTTTATAAAGCCAATTGCAGGCGGCAATTTTGTAAGAGCCAATGAGGAGGATTTTAGTACCACCATACCGCAGGTTCCTTTTCAGCACATCCGGCATTTTAAAATTGCTACCGATAATTCTTTCAGGTTTGGTAAAAGTCGTTTAACGCTCAATGTTGGCTATCAGCAAAACCAGCGGGAAGAATTTGGTAACCCGGAAAATTTAAATGAGCGGTCGTTGTTTTTTGATTTAAAAACGATCACCTATACAGCACAATTCCATCTACCCGAAATGAATGGTTTTAAAACGGCTATTGGTGTAAATGGGATGAAACAACAAAATACCAACAAGGGGATTGAGCAACTAATACCGAATTATGATTTGTTTGATATCGGCGGATTTGTGTACGCACAAAAAATAATCAGCAATATTACCTTGAGTGGCGGTGCCAGGTACGATACCAGAAATCTGGATGTAAAAAACTTACTGGAGGGCAGTTCAATAAAAGGTGCAGCTTTTAAAAAGTCGTTTGCAAATTTTTCCGGAAGTGCAGGAATGGCCGCACAACTTACTAAACAACTCAACTTTAAACTTAACCTGGCAAGGGGTTTCAGGGCACCCAGTATTCCAGAACTTGCTTCTAATGGCGCACATGAAGGCACCATTCGGTACGAATATGGTGATGCGAATTTAAAGAGTGAAACCAGCACTCAAATAGATGGCGGCCTGGAATTTAATACAACACATGTATCTGTAAACCTGTCTGCTTTTTACAATACGTTCAACAACTTTATTTTTTATAGAAAGTTGGAATCAATAAGTGGAGGCGATTCAACAGTAAATGTTGCTGGCGCAGATTTAACAGCTTTTAAATTCGCTCAGCGCAATGCTATCTTAAGTGGTATAGAGGCAAGTATAGATATTCATCCGCATCCGTTGGATTGGCTGCACATTGAAAACACTTTTTCCTTCACCAACGGAAAATTTAAACAAGCCATTGAATCATCCAACTACCTGCCTTTTATTCCTGCACCAAGATTGATAAATGTAGTACGTTGCAACTTTAATTCGTTAACAAAAGGCATTGCTAATTTTTACGCAAAAATTGAGCTGGATAATACCTTTAAACAAAATAAAATTTTTACAGCGTACAACACGGAAACAGCTACTGCTGGCTATTCATTGCTTAATGCAGGTATTGGGGCGGATGTTGTTTCTGCCAGTGGTAAAACCTTATTCAGCCTGCATGTAGCAGGCATCAACCTCGGTGATGTAGCGTATCAAAATCATTTAAGCCGCCTTAAATATGCAGCAGAAAATATGGCCACCGGCAGAATGGGAGTATTTAATATGGGGCGTAATTTTAGCATCAAAATCAATATTCCTATTAGTTACCATCTTAAAGGGGGATAATTAGGATACCTGTTTTTTATTCATATTAACGGTTTGTTATTTAGATCTTCATCTAAACATCTAAACTATCTAAACATAGATGATAGAATGACTTTAACACTACTTAATCACTAAACTATTAATAGCAGCATTAAGCACTTAACTTGCAAACATTAAACTTGTAATCTTTTACCATGAAGTTTTTAAAAGGGTTTCTTACTGCTGCTGTTTTATTTTTATCGGTTAGGGGCAATGCTCAAAATTGGGATATTGATTTAGTGAGATCAATTAATCACAATGAATCTACTTTTAAAAATGATTTTACCAGTTTTACATCTAACAGTGTTACAGTGGTAAATATTGCTGCTCCGCTTACCTTGCTAACTGTGGGCCTTGCAAAGCATAATAAGCAATTGCAGAAAGATGCACTTTATATGGTTGGCGGATATGCTTTATCAGCTATTATTACACATGGCGCAAAGGTTATTGTACGCAGGGACAGACCTTTTATTACCTATCCTGATGTAATTAAAAAAACTGAAGGGGGCGGTTACTCGTTTCCTTCAGGCCATACATCCGCTGCTTTTTACGCAGCTACTTCTATCAGTATTTTATTTCCAAAATGGTATGTTATTGCGCCTTCATTTTTATGGGCTTCTGCCGTGGGTTATTCCCGGATGTACCAGGGCGTACATTATCCAACAGATGTACTGGCAGGTGCCATAGTGGGTGCCGGAAGTGCCTGGGTAACCTGCAAATTTCAACATTGGGTAGATAAAAAAAATGCTGTAAAAAAAGCTGCTGCACCTGCTGCATTCTAATTTTTTTCCTGCTGATACTTTCTTTATTCTACACCCTGCTGTATTTTTACTGCATGCTAGAAATCAACATTAATACACCTGCCTTACTTTTTCCTGCCATAACCTTGCTGATGCTGGCTTATACCAATCGTTTTTTATCATTGGCTGCATTGGTAAGAAAGCTGCATGATGAATATAACCGGGGAGAAAAGGAGCAACATATTTTAAGGCAAATAAAAAATATCCGAAGCAGGATTAATTTGATCCGTTACATGCAAAGTTTTGGGATATTTAGTTTTTTGTGTTGTGTATTATGCATGTATTGTATCTTTCGTGGGTGGATGGTACTTGCTCATTGGATATTTGCTGCCAGCCTTATTTGCCTGTTGATTTCCATCATCCTTTCCTTATTGGAAATTAACAAAAGTACCCGTGCTATTGAATTGGAATTGGGAGATATTGAAGAACTTTCCAGTGCCAATATTTTTAAAGATATTTTTAAATCGGGGGAGTAAAAGCCCCCATCCCCTAAAGGGGAGTTATATGAAGTGCTAAATATTGTAATTGCCGCTCACAAATCAAACCTCACAAATCACAGTTCTACCCCCATCCTCTAACGGGGAGTTATTTGGGGTGCTTAATACTGTGATTGCTGTTCACAAATCAAACACCACAAATCAAACCTCACGGATCATAAATCACAGATCACAAATCCATTACTGTTTATGATCAAATTCCCTTG
>JAYTTM010001101.1:0-12796 GCA_043745055.1 Chitinophagaceae bacterium
AAAAGAAAAAACCGGCTTTCATAAAAAGCCGGTGATATTTTTATTGTATGCAGTGTAACTTTTTTATTGATCAACCGATACTTCGTAAACAATATACTCCGTATCGCCACGCCAAGGCAGTGTGCCATTTTTTTGTTGGTATCTTACCTTAACCCTTTTTCCTTCATAGTTTTCCAAAACATGGGCAATACTATCACTGGTTACTGAAAAAGAAAATTCCTTTGTTGACAGCGAAATGTTATTATCTGTTGTTGTTAGACTGATTAAAAGATATCCTTCCCAGGTTTTAAAAACATTTCCTTTGTACGAAATTTTTTGCATTTTACCACCCTGTAATCCACTGCTAAAAGTGTAATAGTATTTCCAATATACAAAAGCACTAACTAACATTATAATTATTATAAAAAACCATCTCATAAATTTTTTAAATGCACCTGCACTTTTAGGTTGTAATTTTTCCGTTACTGTTTTTAGTTCGCTCATGTTAATTAATTTAATTTTTACATTCCGTTTTTATCTACCAAATATACTAAAGCCGCCATATTTAATGCACCTAAATGCAATTCACGTCTACTTACATTTTCAAATACATCTGTTGAAGCATGGTGTACATCAAAGTAGCGTTGGCTATCTGGTCTTAGTCCACAAACACCTGCGCCAATTGTTTTTAACGGGCCAATATCTGCACCTCCGCCGCCTTTGGTAAAATTACTTGCTCCGTATGGATAAAATAAATTTTTCCATCCCATCATCTTTTCAAAAGCTTTTTCTGAAACATCCAGGCTAAATCCTCTTGGAGTAAAACCACCGGCATCACTCTCTAAACCAAACACATGCTTTTCGTTATTAGCTTTGGCAAGTTCCAGGTATTTATCAGCTCCTCTTCCTCCATTTTCTTCATTCATAAACATAACAGCCCTGATGGTTCTTTTTGGATGAACTACTGTTGCTTTAATGGCTCTCAACACCTCAATACTTTGTACAACTCCGGCACCATCATCCTGTGCACCTTCTGCAAGGTCCCAACTATCAAGATGGCCTCCAACAGATATTATTTCTTTTGGAAATTCACTGCCTTTTATTTCTCCAACCACATTAAAAGAAGGCGCATCTGCCAGCATTGCACAATTAGTTTGTATAAATGCGGTTAACTGAAGTTGATTTTTTAATTGTTTGCTTAACCATTCAGCATCATTGGTACTAATGGCCACTGCAGGAATTTTTGGGAACGAATCATTGTAAATAGTTACCCCCGTATGAGGGAAATCATCGGGATTGCTTGCCAGTGAACGCACCATAACCGCAATGGCACCATATTTACCAGCCTTTGCTGGTCCTGATGTTCTGGAGGGACCGCTTTCACCGTACGCATTAAATGTTTCAATGTAAGTAGGGTTCATTGGAAAGTTAAAGAAAACAATTTTACCTTTTATAACTGCGGCACCTAACTTATCTAATTCTGCAAAACTTTTAATTTCCACTATACCGGCATTCACACCCTTTTTTCCGGAGCCTACAGAATTACCCAATGCACACAGGTGCAATTCTTTTTTTGTGCCACTGGCCATTTGTATATAACCCTTTTCTTTTTGTCCTCTTACCCAATGTGGCACCATGCAGGGCTGTAGATAAACCGTATCGGCACCAGCCTCTTTTAACATACGGGCAGTGGCTTCTACTGCTTTTTGGGCATTGGCCGAACCACTCAATCTTGGTCCAATTTTTTTACAAAGAAATCGCAGGTTTTCATATGCTTTTCCATTGGTAAGTACCTCGTTGGCTATTTTCCTTATGGTTAATGAGTCATCGTTTTGTGCAATCATTACCAATGAAAATAATAACGAAGAAATACTTAAAATAAATTTTGTTACCATATATAATTTTGAGATGCCAAACATACAGATATTATAAAGAAGTAGCTGAAGTTTAGTAGCCTACCTTTGTATTATGGATTGGCAATCAATATAAATAAGCCAAATGGCAGATGAATGAAATCAATATGGAGTTAATAATAAAAGCTCTCAAATACATTGTTTTGTATGCTATTGATTTTTGTACATTGCAACACTTAAAAAGCAACTGCCGGTTTGCAGAATTTTAAATACACAAATAGAAAATTACAAATTCAATAAGTTGGTACAAAAATTAAAAATATCTTTCTAAAAACTGAAAGACTGTGGATAAAAAAATTATTTATGTCAAATGAATTAAGAAATCAGGAAGCACTGGAATACCACGCCAAAGGAAGGCCCGGTAAAATTGAAGTAGTGCCAACCAAAGAAGCCAAAACACAACGAGACCTTTCATTAGCCTATTCTCCTGGTGTGGCAGTACCCTGCTTAGCCATTGCAGCCAATCCCGAAGATGTTTATAAATATACTGCTAAAGGTAACCTGGTAGCGGTTATCAGCAATGGTACCGCTGTGTTGGGGTTGGGCAATATCGGTCCGGAGGCCGGCAAACCTGTTATGGAAGGCAAGGGTGTTCTTTTCAAAATATTTGCAGATATTGATGTGTTTGATATTGAAATAAATGAAACCGATCCGGAAAAATTTGTACAGATTGTAAAATCGCTTGAACCTACTTTTGGCGGTATCAACCTTGAAGATATTAAGGCACCCGAGTGTTTCTATATCGAAACAAAACTAAAAGAGTTATTGAAGATACCCATTATGCATGATGACCAGCATGGTACTGCAATTATATCTGCAGCTGGTTTGCTTAATGCGTTGGAAATACAACATAAAAAAATTGAAAAAGTACGTTTTGTTGTAAGTGGAGCAGGTGCAGCCGCAATGGCTTGTATTAAATTGTACCAGGCACTAGGTGCTAAACCATCAAACTTTATGGTGTTTGACCGTAAGGGAATTATCTATACCGGCCGTGCCGATTTAGATGAACAAAAGCTGGCATTTTGTGCTGATGCAAAATACAAAGACTACGATCTTGCAAAAGCATTTGAAGGCGCAGATGTATTTATAGGCCTTAGTGCCGGTAATACTGTTTCAGTAGAAATGGTAAAATCAATGGCAAAAAATCCGATAGTTTTTGCATTGGCAAACCCCGATCCAGAGATAGGTTATGAAGAGGCTACCGGTGCCCGTAAAGATATCATAATGGCTACCGGCAGAAGCGATTTTCCCAACCAGGTTAACAATGTTTTAGGCTTCCCATACATATTTAGAGGTGCACTCGATGTAAGGGCTACCACTATTAATGAAGCAATGAAACTTGCTGCTGTAAAGGCTTTGGCGGCATTAACCCGTGAGCCTGTACCCGATATGGTTAACCTTGCTTACAATGAAAAAACAATTTCATTCGGTGCAAATTATATCATTCCTAAGCCACTCGATCCCCGGTTACTATCTATAATTTCGCCTGCAGTGGCTAAAGCGGCCATGGAAAGCGGCGTTGCAAAATATCCAATTAAAGATTGGGAAGCTTATGGACTGGAATTGAATAAACGCCTTGGATTAGATAACCAATTAAGCCGTGTAATTGGTAACAAAGCAAGAAAAGATCCTAAGAGAGTAGTATTTGCCGATGCAGAAAATATCAAAATTTTAAAGGTTGCACAATTGGTGCAGGAAGAAGGCGTTGGCTATCCCATTTTACTGGGTGATGAAAAAATCATTAATAAACTGGCCAGTAATAATGGGATTGAAATTGAAGGTATGCCCATCATTAACCCGAAAGAGGAAACTCATGATGAAATGAGAAGAAATTTTGGTGAATTATTTTACAACAAAAGGCAACGCAAAGGTGTAAACAGGCACGAGGCTAATAAGTTAATGAAAGATCGTAACTATTTTGGCTGCATGCTGGTAGAAACCGGCGAAGCCGATTGTATGATTAGTGGTTTAACCCGGAATTATCCCGACACCATCAAACCTGCATTGCAAACCATCGGCACCGAAGAGGGTGTTTCAAAAATTGCAGGCATGTACATCATGTTCACCAAACGTGGCCCATTGTTTTTAGCAGATACTACCATCAACTTTCATCCAACAGCAGAAGAGTTGGCAGAAATTACTTTATTGGTGGCAAAAGAAGTTAAGTCTTTTAATATTAAGCCACGCATTGCAATGCTTTCCTACAGCAATTTTGGTAGTAGCGATGGAGAAGAAGCCAAAATGGTACGCAAGGCAAGAGAAATAGTAAAGTCAAAAGATCCCGAGTTAATATGCGATGGTGAAGTGCAGGGGATTTTAGCTTTTAATAAAGAAATTTTAAAAGATAATTATCCTTTTACAGAATTGCTGGATGGGGAAGTAAATACCCTTATATTTCCTAATTTATCCGCAGGTAATATTGCATACAACCTGTTGCAGGAAGTGAGTGGTGCCGATTCTATCGGGCCAATATTATTGGGCTTAAACAAGCCTGTGCATGTATTGCAATTGGGCAGTTCGGTAAGGTCTATTTTTAACATGGTGCTAATAGCGGTTGTTGATGCACAATTAAAATCTGCAACAGATACAAAGGAAGCTATCGCAAAAAGCAAGTGGTGGAAAGGTTTTAAAAACACCAGTCATGATATGTAATTTATATGCAGCAGCAAAATGACCATATCAGTAAAAGAAAAATTACTTATGCTGTAAGTAAACCCTTTAAGAAATACCTTAAAAGATATTTCAGGGAACTGCTGCTGCCAGTAAGTTACAACACGTTGAAACATTTTAGTTTTGGCATACCTGTTATAGATAAAGATGGTAAAGACACTTTGTGGGAAACTGTTTTTTATAATCCAACTTTAACGGATGAGATACATGCAGCGCTTAAAAGAGTGTACACCTTACTTAAATCAAGCGGACATACACAGGCCGAAGAGCACCTGCACATAGAGCGGATAGACTATTGCCTGTTTGGTAATTCCAAGCCGTTCAGGATAAAAATAGTGAACAATTACAATGAGGTGTACGATTATTTTTATATCAAAATTGCCGACTCTTCCAGAATTTTCGGTATGGAGCTGGAACATTTATTATCACCTTACAGCATTAATTTTTTGATAGACGACAATACGTTGGCAGAAGAACATATCTCCGGTGTACCCGGAGATATGTTTATAAAAAACTACCTGAACAGGCCAGAGTACAATCCAAAAAAAATTGCCAAGGAGTTTGTAAAATTCAATGAACGTTGCTTTCTACGGCTGCTGGGCGATATGCGGAGTTACAACTTTGTATTTGATATCACCCAGGATTTTGATGACATACAATTCCGTATTCGTGCCATAGATTTTGATCAGCAAAGCTATGAGGGCAATAAAAATATTTACCTGCCGCAGTTTTTTAAAGAAAATAAAATTTTGGTAGAATTGGTGCAGGAATATCTTAATCCAAATGTGATTAAACAATACCAGCAGGAAGAAAGATCACAGATTATTTTACGGGTAAAGGCCCAGCGGCAGCGCCTGCGGGACTTACGGGTTGCTGCTGCAGACGAAAGCCTTTCAACACCCGAAAAAATAAAACAACTGGCAAATGAATTATCACAATATCATAACGGTGAACCGGCTTTTTTAAAGTGCAGCACCATGCCGCAACTGATGTACCAGCACCTGAAAGCTTTTTTATTGGCAGACAGGCAAAAAACCAGCAATTAAAAATTTCGTTTTTTTTTAGTGAAGAATTCAATGGCGTTTAGCTAATAATGGGAAATAATTAATAAGGAACAAGGAATATTGAATAATGAATGACTGTCCTTGCCTAAATAAGGTTTACCTGTTTCAATTGAATTTCAAATATCCGTTTTATTTTTATCATTTTTTAAAATAGGTTTACTTGGTCTATCTATGTGCGTATGGAGACAGGCTCTGCTGAGGAGCAACTTTATTAAAAGAAAGTTGCAGAGCCGTAGGCTCGTTTCTGTTTTGTAACAACGGATTTTAATCCGTTGTGCTTTAACAAACCACCTCTATGAAGGCCGTAGGCTCGGCTCATATTGTTTATGTCTCTAAATACAACTCCATGCATTTAATAATGGATAAGTAATACTAAATAATGAAGTAATTCTTCCATTCGTACATTCCTTATTTCTTCTTCGAATAATGCAGTAATTCTCCTATTTCTACATTCATTATTCCTTGTTCGATATTTGGTATTGTACTACCTCGTCTTAACTTAACGGCAAAACTAATTAGCCGCTGTAAGATGCAGTAATCGGTGCCCAATTAAATAACCAGCAATATTTTCAATACATTTGTTTTATGAGTTTTTTTACACACTTCGGGCGCTACCTGCTCATGATTAAAGGCATGTTTACCAAACCGGAAAATGCTAAAATGTATTGGAAAGAATTTATGCACCAATGTAACGATATTGGCATTGGTTCATTGGGGATTGTATCTATCATTTCTGTTTTTATTGGGGCTGTAAGTGCCGTACAAACGGCCTACCAGTTGGTTAGTCCCATCATACCGCTTACCACTATTGCAACCATTGTAAGAGATACGGTGATTCTTGAATTTGCGCCCACGCTGGTTTGTATTGTACTGGCTGGTGTAATAGGCAGTAAAATTGCCAGTGAGCTGGGCAATATGAGGGTAAGCGAACAAATAGATGCGCTGGAAATAATGGGTATCAATACCAAGGCCTACCTGGTAATGCCAAAGATAGCTGCAGCCCTCGTTACCATCCCCTTACTGGTGGTAATAGCCATGGTACTCGGCATCTGGGGTGGAAGAATGGCTGGCACTGCCTCCAACATCCTCAGTGCAGAAACGTTCGATAAAGGATTAGTCATGAATTTTGCCCCTTACAATGTAACTTTTGCCCTTATAAAATCTTATACATTTGCTTTTATCATCAGCAGTATTCCTGCTTATTACGGCTATTATGTAAAAGGTGGTGCGCTCGAAATTGGAAAAAGCAGCACCAAAAGTGTAGTGGTAAGTTGTGTAATGCTGCTTTTTGCAGATTATGTTCTTTCCCAGTTATTATTAAATCCTGCCACTTAGTATCATGATTGAATTTAAAAACATTGAAAAAGCTTTTGGTGATAATTTAGTGCTGAAGGATGTTAGCCATTTAATGGAAACCGGCAAGTGCAATCTTATCATCGGTACCAGTGGCAGCGGCAAAACAGTATTGCAAAAATGCCTGGTAGGCTTATTTGAACCGGATAAAGGCGAAATTATTTATGATGGTATAAGCTTTACAGAAATGACGCAGGAACACCGGAAAGAACTGCGGCAGCAAATTGGTATGTTGTTTCAGGGCTCTGCATTATTTGATAGTAAAACCGTGGAGGAAAACGTAATGTTCCCGCTGGATATGTTTACCCACCAAACCCAACAGGAAAAACTGAAACGGGTAAACGAAGTGTTGAAAAGGGTAAACCTGGAGGAGGTGAATAATAAATTTCCGGCAGAAATAAGTGGTGGAATGAAAAAAAGGGTAGGCATAGCAAGAGCAATTGTACTGAACCCCAAATATTTATTTTGCGATGAGCCCAACTCCGGCCTCGATCCGCAAACCAGTATGGTAATAGATAAACTCATTTACGATATCACCAAAGAATTTAACATGACCACCGTTATTAATACCCACGATATGAACAGTGTGATGGAAATTGGCGAAAATATCCTCTACATGTACCAGGGCCAAAAAGAATGGAGCGGTAACAATAAAGAAATTATTTTCTCCAAAAACGAACGATTGAATGGTTTCATTTTTGCATCCGAATTTTTGAAAGATGCAAAAGATATGCGCATGCTGGAAGCCAAAGGCAAAATATCCAACGACAGAAATATGGATGAACTGATGAAGTAAGTGTGCAAAAAATAATAAAAATGCTTCTGTCGTACTAAGAGAATTACATTGAATAATTTGGTTACAAGCAGAATCACTTTGTGCAGCTTCATTGGCGACGCTCCGTTCCACTTTATATCTTTTATGAACTTTTTCCAAACAATCACAAAACGGGGTGCAATTTAAATTCAGGCTATAGTATGTCGCAAGTCGCAATGCTGAAATAGATAAATTACTTAATTTGACAGCTATAGTGTTTTAATGATTGCACCAAATTTTGAAGAGTTTAGAAATATTTGATTTGCAAAATACTTAGGTGGTTTTGCAGTTCATAATAAAGCATTTGATGGATTAAATGGAGATTTCCCAATTGGGTTTTTAATTTGGAAAACAACAACAAATTCAAAAGATATTGTAAAAGAAATAAGTGTTGAAATACTTAATAAAGATGCTGCTCCAATTGGAGAAAAGATATTTCTAAATTGTCCAAATGAAGAATTATTAATAAAATGGGTAGATAGACCTAAGCCAAATAAACAACAATCAATCCCTTTAAAGAATGCTATTTCACCAGCAACCAAAACTAAAGATGTAAGAGGGCTATATTGGTCAGATGGAGCAATTGCTAGTATGTATGCCCACGCAAGCGATGTTCAAAATTGTCATTTGACTGCATTATTATCTTCTTGTTATAGTAGTCCGGGAGCCTTTTTTGTTACTGAAAAAAATCTTTGGCAAGCTGCTATTATTTTCACTGTTCGTAAATTAATAAAGAAAACTTGGCTCAATGATAGAGACCAGTTTTTGCAACCCACACAACCCTTAACCAACGAGTTTAAAGCCGATTGTTTACTATGGATCCTCTTCAATGGCAGCAACCTCACCGCAAGCGCCAACGATTTAGAATGGAACGGAAAAAAATGGAGCATCGTCAACCATTTTATACCTTTTACCGAAGAAGAAGTAGGCAGTCCCGATCGATTTGAAAGTGATTTTATGGTGCAATACCTGCAAAATAATAATACGCTACAAAGTATCGGAGACCAAAGCCCCCCTCTCCTTCGGAGAGGGGCTGGGGGTGAGGTCTTAGCAGAAGGCAAAAAATTATGGCAAGCCTATTTTACCCAAACCGATGTACACACCGTAAGAGATGAGTTAAAACTAAATAGGGCAGATGTAGGCTGGTACCAGGTTCGCAAAGCCCTGCAGGCTCGCAATGCCAGTGGCGATGTAGCCCCTGTAAGCTTTAAGCCTTTTGAAGAAGCCTACAAAGCCCTTACAGAAAAACTGCAACCAATGGTATATGAGTTGGGTTTTTTGAGGCTTTAAAACAAATACTAACCACCCCTGGCCCCTCCAAATGAGGGGAATAAGAATCCCAAAAATTTAGGACCCGTACAAAATAGCAGTGTCCAATTCCCCTCCCATGGAGGGGTTAGGGGTGGTTAACTACTTTGTAGGGGAATAAGAACCCGGCGAAGACACTAAAAAATAGCTCAAAACAGCAGCAACCAATTCCCCTCCCATGGAGGGGTTAGGGGTGGTTCAGTTACATTAAAAAGGAAAGATATTGTTATCTTTAAAAAAACAAAACATGGAAACCCTCACCTCTATTAACGGCATTAATATAAAGCGAAATTTCATACAATCGCTGCCCTACAATCCAAATCTAAAGCTACTTGCAAGAGAAAAACGAAAAGCAGGTATTTACAGCGAAGTATTATTTTGGCAACAGGTACGAAACAAACAATTTCATCAAATTGATTTTGACAGACAAAGAATTATTGGAAAGTACATTGTAGATTTTTATGTAAAAGCAATGGGATTGGTAATAGAAATAGATGGCATTAGTCACGAAAATAAAATTGTATACGATGCAGCAAGACTATTATTTTTAGAGCATTTAGGATTAAAGGTTTTTAGGATAACAGATGGAGATGTTAAATACAGGATAGTTGAGGTAATGGAATTGTTGGAAAAATATATTACCGTGGAATATGGTATTAACAATTGAAACCAAAACAACCACCCCTGACCCCTCCAAAGGAGGGGAATAAGAATCCCAAAAATTTAGGACCCGTACAAAATAGCAGTGTCCAATTCTCCTCCAAATGAGGGGAATAAGAACACCCAACAAAGAGAATAAAACATCTAACAATAGCAGAGTCCAATTCCCCTCCTATGGAGGGGTTAGGGGTGGTTCACTTTCTCCAAAGGAGAGCAATAACAATCCCGGGTAAAAACAAACAAACACAATGGATAAAGAAACATTACTCCAACAACATGAAATATTAAAAGCAGCGTATGTGAAGCTGCTAAATGATAAGGATATTTTATTAAGCTGGGGCAAGCCTCAATTAGAAGCCTTGTATGCCACCCGTATTGGTGTGCATCAAATTAATTTATTGCAATTACAACTTCGTATAAAAGCATTAAAAAGAAAAATTGAATTAATACAATCAGCCATCAACACTCAACAGCCATACAATGTAGATGAAATTGAATTGCTGGTAGCACAGGAATTGGCCAATGCAGAAGAAAAAATAATGCAGCAAACTGGCGTTATAAATGCCGCAAAAAACTTATTAAGCAATTTAGATACACCACAACGCAGTGCAGAAATAAAAGCTATGTTTAAACAATTTGCCAAACAACTGCATCCCGATGTAAACCCTGATTTAACTGCAGAGCAAATGGAACTTTGGCACAAAATAAAAAATGCCTATAAGTATGGAGATTTGGAGCAATTAAAAGCATTTCAAGTGGTGTATGAAAAAGAATTAAATCAATTAAAAACCCAGGCTGCTGCACTAACAGAATCCGAAATTTTATTGAGGAACGATGTAATGAAAGAAGGTATAAAAGTTTTATACGAACAGGTAAATGAAATAAAATTGCAATATCCTTTCACCATAGAAGAACAAATACGAGATGAAGAATGGGTAGCCAAAGAGGTAGAAAAAATATATGAGCAAATTGCACAACTAAACAATTATGAAAAAGAATTAGTGGCAAAGTATTCAAATTTAATCAACACAAATGAGTGATAATAATAGTTTAATACAAATTAGCAGTGGGTTGATGCAAGGTTTCAGTCAAGGTGCTATCAATATTAATATAATGCCCAAAGATATATTGGTGCTGGAGTGTTTAGTAGCAGGTACATCGTTTAGGAATCTAAAAACGGTTGAACCTGAATTGCTCCATAAAGTTCAATTACAAACTGTGAGAGAAGTGAAAAATGAATTTGATAAGTTTGCGGTGGCACTTCATTTTAAAAAAAATAAAATAGGGTATATACCAAAAGATAAAAACGAAACAGTTGCAAGATTAATGGATGCCGGAAAAAGTTTTTTTGCCACCATTGAAGCCAAAGAGTTTGAAGGAAACTGGTTAAAAATTGAAGTTAAAGTGTATTTAAAAGATTAAAGAGTTGGAAACAAAAAGCTACTTACCATAGAAGCAAAATCTAATTTCAAAATCAAAGTAATTCTATATTCAAGTTATAAGCCTGTTTTAAATAGTTACAAAAAAAATTTGTCTATTTCAATTGCATTCATTTACTTTGTTTTTCAAAGTGCTTTTTATGAGTATCAATTTAAAAGAACAAACAGATCAGTTGCAACACATCCGGCAGATGATGGAACAAAGCAGCCGGTTCATTAGTCTTAGTGGCCTCAGTGGCATTGCCGCCGGAACCTGCGCTTTGGCGGGTGCCTATTTTGCAAGTGGCGTTATCAACAGGAGTGCAGGTAGCTCACTAAAGGAATTGGATACCCATATATACAATGGCAACCTCAATGTAAGAGACTATATGGGAAATAGTCTTTTCCTGATTGCTCTTTTTACTTTGATTGCAGCATTTGTTTTGGCTGCAATTTTTACCTGGCTAAGAAGCAAAAAAACCAATACTGCAATCTGGGGCAGTGCCTCCAAAAGATTGCTGATAAATGTTGGCATTCCAATGGTTGCCGGCGGGTTGTATATTCTTAAATTAATTGAGCATGGCAGCTTTGGATTAATAGCACCTGGCTGCCTAATTTTTTATGGCCTTGCATTGGTAAACGGTTCAAAATATACGTTGGGAGAAGTAAGGTTCCTCGGCTACGGGCAAATTATACTGGGTATCATTAATCTTTGGTATACAGGCTATGGGCTTTACTTTTGGGCTGCCGGCTTTGGTGTACTCCATATTGTTTACGGTGCTATTATGTGGAGTAAATACGAAAGGCAATAACCGGTAAGCAACTGTATTACTGATGAAATTTCTAAATAGTAAAATGAGCAGGTTGGCAAACTATTAATTTGAAAAGAGAAATTTGATAACTAAAATAAGCACACAATACAACCATCTTAAAAAAAGCTTTTTCACCAATACAATGAATCCGATTGCGCATTTAAATAAAAGTTTTGACAACCGCATAAGGCTCGGCATTATGAGTGCCCTGATGGTGAATACATCTATTAATTTTAACGACTTAAAAGAGCTGCTGCAAATAACAGATGGTAATTTGGCCAGTCATATTAAAGGATTGGAAGAAAGCGGTTACCTGAAAGTTCAAAAAGGTTTTATTGGTCGTAAAACAAATACAACTTATACATCTACCAAAGTGGGCGAAAATGCTTTTAAAGAACATTTAGCCGCCCTGGAAAAAATGATCAACGCATCTAAATAATTTTTTTTGTATCTATACTTTGAAATTCAAAGCACTTTTGTAAAATGAAAAATAAATATACCGCCGTCGGCATTGCAATAAGAATCTGGCTAAAGACCAACCTTGTATTTGGCATTTGTTGGTTGTTGTATTGTCGGGTTTTTGATAAAACATATTTAGCATGGACCGCAGCCCTGGCAACCTTTTGTGCAACAATCGGTAGTACACCTGTGCTGTTGGCAATGATTATTACAATCCCTTTTATCAAAGAATCCAACTCAACTACTGGCAATAAAACCGGGCTGCTGATGCTGGTATGTTTTATTGCTGTTATCCCTTATGGAATAGTGGGCGGCAATCTGTTTTCATCGGAGCTACGAATAGCCG
>JAYTTM010001102.1:0-3420 GCA_043745055.1 Chitinophagaceae bacterium
TTTGGAAGAGCCTTTGCGTTGCTTAACTTCCAATGCAGGTATTGACGGTTCAATCGTTGTACAAAAAATTAAAGAAGGTAAAGGTGATTTCGGTTTTAACGCAAGAACTGAGGTGTACGAAAACTTGTTTAAGGCTGGTGTAATCGATCCAACCAAAGTAAGTCGTGTAGCATTAGAAAATGCAGCTTCAATTGCAGGTATGTTGTTAACCACAGAATGTGTTATAGCAGACAGGCCAAAAGAAGAAGCAGCGCATGCACATGGTGCTCCAGACATGGGCGGCATGGGTGGTTATTAATACCCCCATCCCCTAAAGGGGTGAAAGACATACATACAATCCTCTCCAATTTTTGGAGGGGATTTTTTTATTGCACCAGCTAAGAAGCCTTGGTCATCATAGTTGTAAATATGATTTAATTATAAATGCTTTTTAGTAAAAAGCATTTATAATCTCCCTTTTACGGCATACCATTGATGAGCTTTTAATAAAGCATATTATGATACCCACTTTAAATAATAAGTAAAAAGGAAAAATGAAAAAAGCAATAATAGTAATCCATCATCAAACTGAAGCAATCTTTATAAATTTTATTTGAGCCTGTCATTCTTTACTCCTACAATACTAATCTTAACTGGTAGTATTAATCCATCTTTATCAAAATGTAATTGTTCAATACAAATTACCCTATTGTTGGCAGCTGTTTCACCCCTTGGCCGGCGGTGGTAAACAATGTACCAATTACCGGATCTTGTATTGTGTATTACAGAATGATGTCCTGCACCAGTTGCTATGGCTGCGTCCTGCTGTAAAATTTTGCTAACTCTTTTAAATGGTCCAAATGGAGAATCTGCAATTGCATAGGCAACAGAATAGTCTGGCCCCGTCCAGCCTCCCTCACTCCACATAAAATAATATTTGTTATTCCTTGTAAACATTATGGGGCCTTCAACATAATTTTCCGGCGTAATTTCCTTAAACATTATGCCATCTTCAAATGGTTCAACCGCAGTAAAGTCATCTGCAAGTTTGGCAATGTTGCAGTGTTTCCAGCCACCATAAATAATGTAATATTTGCCGTCAGTATCCTTAAAAATAAATTGATCGATTGGTTGCGCTCCATTGTAAAACTGATCAATCAGTGGCTTACCCAAATAGTCTTTAAATGGTCCGGCAGGGTTTTCAGAAACTGCTACACCAATGCCACCATATTCCTTATTATTTTGAATATCATTTGCACCAAAGAAAAGAAAATACTGGTTATCTTTTTTTACAATAGCTGGAGCCCATACTGCACGTTTTGCCCATTTTACATTCATTGTATCCAGTATCTTATTATGTTTTGTCCAGTGTAACAGATCTGGGGAAGAAAAAGCGTCAAAAAAAACCTGCTTATCATAAGCAGCAGAATAGGTGGGGTAGATCCAATACTGGTTATTAAAAATTGCAGCTTCAGGATCGGCATACCAGCCTTGAAAAATTGGGTTTCCAGATGTAATCCGGGTCATTTTTTTCTGCGCAAAAACAGCGCCTATGAACAGGGTTAAAAAAGCACTAACAATTATCAATTTTTTTTTCATAAATAGACAGTTAAATTGTAGGCGGTAGCTACTATTAAAAATATAACTCAATTTTGATATTTTGTTTCCTTATGCTGTATAATTTATTATGCAGGTAAAATATAAAGAACGCTCAATTGCAGAATGGCATCAGAAGATAAAAATAATTTAAATTTCTTCCTTAATTCATCTGTTAAAAAATCTTGTAAGTCGAATTTTTTTGAATCGATTATGTTTCACAATCATACATTTACATTTTATATTTTTTGCGAGTCAGCCTTTTTGCGAAATCGGCTATTTATCCTTTCTATCACCTTAAGCAATTGATGACAGGCAAATACAATCTACTTAAAAAAATTAGTTGACGCAATAAAATAAAGCCAGTTAAAATGAAACAGGAGGAAAATAAATTCATCGATTTAAGTCATACTATCGAACATGGCCTTGTTACCTATAAAGGTTTGCCTGCTCCAATAATCTGTGATTACCTCAGCAGGGAAAACTCGAAGCAAATCTATGAGGCCGGCACCTCGTTTCAAATTGGTAAAATAGAAATGGTAACAAACACCGGTACTTATATCGATTGCCCTTTTCATCGTTTTGAAAATGGCAAAGATCTCTCTGAAGTTGGGCTGGAATGCTTTACCGATTTGGATGCTATAGTTATCAGCGTACCATTTTCTGAAACCCTTGCTATAACTGAAAAACATATGATGAAATTTGAAATTAAAAAACAGGCAGTACTGATTCATACTGGTTGGGATATACACTGGAACACACCTAACTATTACGACAACCATCCGTATCTCACCAAAGAGGCTGGGGAATATTTAAGAGATAAACAGGTAAAATTGGTTGGTATAGATTCTCATAATATTGATTGTACCACCGGTAATGCAAGGCCCGTACATACCACGCTTTTAGGCGCAGAAATTTTAATAGTGGAGCATTTATGCAACCTGCAACTGTTACCGGAAAATGGCTTTACATTTAGTGCAGTGCCACCTAAAATTAAAGGTGCCGGAACTTTCCCTGTTAGAGCATTTGCAAGCATTAAAATGTAATACAGATAAAAAAAGAAATGACTATCCGATATTAGGTGCAGCCGGGTAATTCGCAATAATTATACGGTACCCTTGCACTAGAAATCTACTTGTCAACGGGTTGAAGCCTTCCGAAAGATTTCGAGATTACAATATTAACTGGGCCTACACCTCTTAGCTCCGACTTGCTGGTAATCATTATTCATTAATAATTCATTGCTATTTGCAGTATTTTTAGAAATAAAATATTTTTTATGAGGAATTTATCCCGCCGTTCATTTTTGCAAAATGTTGGCATGGCTACCGGCGTAACCACTGTAGCAGTTTCACTTCCATCCTTTGTTAACATTCCCACTTTAAATTCTTCCGTCAATGATGGTAAAAAATTAAATATTGCCTTGTGTGGGCTGGGGCGATATGCAGGTTACCTGGCTGAAGGTATTGCGATTTCCAAATATTGCCGGCTTGCGGGTATTGTTACCGGAACTCCATCCAAAGCAGACAGTTGGAAAAAACAATACAACATCCCGGAAAAAAACATTTACAACTACCAGAATTTTGATGAGATGGTTAACAATAAAGATATTGATTTAGTGTATGTAGTATTGCCGAATGGAATGCACAAGGAATATACCATCCGGGCAGCTAAAGCTGGCAAACATGTTATTGTAGAAAAGCCGATGGCCATTGCAGCAAGTGATTGCCAGGAAATGATTGCTGCCTGTAAAAATGCAGGTGTGCAATTGGCAGTTGGATACCGATTGCATTACGAACCATTTAATAGGGAGATTAAAAGACTTGGACAGGAAAAAGTTTTTGG
>JAYTTM010001103.1:0-3419 GCA_043745055.1 Chitinophagaceae bacterium
CGTCCGTTGGCAACGGTGGTAATTGGCGGATTGGTTTCTGCAACCTTGCTAACCTTGCTGGTGCTACCGGTATTGTATGTATGGTTCGATAAAATGAAACCAGGAAAAAAGAAAATGAAATATCCTGTTACAGCAGTATTAATTTCTGTTGCATTTTGTTTATCAGCTAACAGCTTTGCACAAATAACTCCGGTAAAAATGAAACTGGAACAGATGATTGCTACAGGCAAACAAAAAAACCTCCAGTTACAAACAATGGCCAAACATGCCGACTACTGGAAACAGTTGCAGGTGAGTACCTATGAGTTACCCAAAACGCAGTTTATGGCTGATTATGGCAGGGTGAATAGTTTTAATAACGACAGTCGATTTGCTATTTCGCAGGGCTTTGCAATGCCGGTAATTTATAAACGCCAGGCCGTTTATTATGAAGCCAATGAAGCGTTGGTACAAAATTTATTAGCATTGAAAGAACAGGAATTAAGCAGAGAAATAAAACTTGTTTTTTATACCATGGTAGATTTGCTGGAAAGAGATAAACTGCTGAATAGCCTGGATACTTTGTACCGTAAATATGCTACTGCTGCCAACAGTAAATTAAAGGCAGGTGAAACAAATATCCTGGAAAAAACCACTGCCGATGCACAGCTACAGCAAATAATTTTACAGCAGCAGCAAATAACAACCGATATAAAAATGGAGCAACAAAAAATGCAATACCTGCTAAATACAGATGCTTTGCTATTGCCCGATTATACAGTTGCAAAAATGAATGATATTGCTATTGCAGATACAGCCTTGTTAAATAACCATCCTGCATTGAAATGGCTGCAACAACAAACAGTAATTGCAGCAGCGTCTACCAATTTAGAGAAAAATAAACTTAGTCCGGATATTACGGTTGGTTATACCAATCAGTCCTTTTCCGGATGGCAAAGTAAAGATGGCGTTAACCAGCAGTTATTTAATGGAGGCAACCGGTTTAGTAGTGTACAGGCCGGTGTTGCAATACCCATCTTCAATAAATCTACCAGGAGTAAAATAAAAGCAGCGCAAATAAATGAAGCGATTACCACGCTGAATGTAGCGCAAAGTAAAAAGCAATTGAGCAGCGAATTAAATCAATGGGCTGCCGCTTATGAAAAAGCAACCGCTGCACTTAGGTATTTTGAAACACCCGGAATGCAGCAAGCCAATACAATTGCCGTTAGTGCACAGCTTAGTTTCGAAAAAGGTGCCATCGATTACCTGCAATGGGGTTTGCTGATGAACCAGGTAATTAACATCCGCTTAGGGCGTTTGGAGGCGCTCAAAAGCTTTAATCAATCAGTTATCCAATTAGCTTATTATTTATCAAAATAATTAAATACAAAAAAATGAAACTTTTAATAATAGTATTTACAGGGCTCCTGGTTTTTACCATCAATTCCTGTTCTTCCTCAACAGAAAAAAAAGTAGTGCCTGAAGTTATAACATCAACCACATCGATAACCCTAACTGATTTACAAATAAAAAATGCAACGGTAGTAGTAGGCAGTTTCTTTGACCAAACGATCAACGAAACCCTTCAGTTGAATGGCATGGTAGATGTGCCTCCGCAAAATATTGTTTCTATCAGTTTTCCGCTTGGTGGGTATTTAAAATCAACCAAATTACTTCCAGGCATGCATGTTTTTAAAGGTGAAAGTATTGGTATTATTGAAGACCAGGCACTGGTGCAACTACAGCAGGATTACCTGATGGCAAAATCAAAACTTAGTTTTTCGAAGCTGGAATATGAACGCCAAAAATCATTGAACGAAACAAAAACTGCTGCAGATAAAATCTTTGAGCAGGCGCAATCAGATTATGAAAATACCAAACTGCTGGTGCTTGGCCTGGGCGAAAAACTTCGGTTAATCAACATCAATCCTGATAAACTTTCGGGTAATTCCATTTCAAGAATGGTGAGTATTCCTTCTCCCATCAATGGTTTTGTTAGTAAAGTAAATGTGAATATTGGCAAATATGTGCAACCACAGGACGTACTGTTTGAACTAATCAATCCAACCGATTTGCATGCAGCATTGACTGTATTTGAAAAAGACCTGAACAAAATAAAGCAGGGGCAAAAAGTAGAAATATATTTCGTTGATGAACCCGATAAAAAATATGATGCAGAAGTAATATTGGTTACCAAAAATATTGACGAAAACAGGAGTGGAACCATCCATTGCCATTTTGAAAAGCTGCCCGGCAACCTAAAGCCCGGCATGTATATCAATGCTACCATTAACCTTTCCAACAGTGTGGTAAAGGCGTTGCCGGAAGATGCAGTAGTGCGTTACGAAAACAAAGAATGGGTATTTATTGAAAAAGATAAAAATCGGTTTGAATCCGTTGCGGTAACCACCGGAAAACGTAATAATGGATGGATAGAAATTATTTCAACCAGTGATTCTTTGGTAAACAAACAGGTAGTTATAAAAAATGCCTTTGCAGTTTTATCAGCGATGAAAAATGTGGCGGAAGATTAATAGAAGTTGAATTGATTTCTCTTATTATAGTTTCTTAAGGGCATCTCTAAAAACTATCCTTTTCCCCTCTTTTGCAGGGGAATTAAAGGGGAGGCCAAACAAAAAAATGAGTTTTTAGAGATGCCCTTTTCCCAAATATGAGTGATAGCAGCTGTTAATCGTTGCAGTAAGGTTGATATGGCTGCCGCTTCATCGATCTTGCATTGTTGTAAGTTGGCAAGATTAGCAACAAGGAGACAGCCGACAGAGTCCGTCGTTTGTTGCAAATGTGGCTCACTTGGTATTGTAAGTATCTTGTAATTATGCTACTTTCTGTTTGTATAAATGCTGTTGAAATTCTATAAACAGTCTGCTGATGTTGGCAACGTCTCCTAAAATTTCTTTTGCATCTTCCAGCGATTGATATTTGTTTGTCAGCAAGATTGGTAATTTCTCCTGGTCAAGTTCTTCTACGCCTGTCTCAATGTATTTGCTCAATACAAATTCTATAAACTCTTTTTGTTTGTTGTCAAGTAAAGCGAAAATTGTCGCTTGGGCTGCTGCAACCCTTGCTTCTCTTTTCATTGGTTTTATATCGCTGTTTAACACATATTCCAGCACATCAAAAAAGTCGCTTTTTTCAGCGTCAATTAGTTTTTGTAAAGTGGTTAGTTCTTCTTTTCCAAATCCTGCTTTGTCCAGTTTTTCTAAAAGTGTACGCCTTGTAATTGGATTGCTCCAAAGTGTACGCAACTCTTCTTCGCTTTTAAAAAGGTTGGGCAATTCGCCCAACAAATTACTTAAAAACTCTTCGGCTGAAATTGGACAGCCATCTGCACTCCAAAACGAAGTTGACATCATGGATTGTATTTCCCGTTCTTTTCCGTCTTTCAGTTTTATTTTTATTTTCTTCCGTTTGCTGCA
>JAYTTM010001104.1:0-12747 GCA_043745055.1 Chitinophagaceae bacterium
ATGGAGGATGAAAAGCAGCAAATATTACTGAATGCTTCCATCAAATTCCAGGAAGAAGAGCGCAACCGAATTGCTGCCGATCTGCACGATGATGTTGGCCCATTACTGGCCACTGCCCGGCTTTACCTGAATGAAAATATGATTAACCAGGAGCCTGCCTCCCAGTTACAATCAATCTTTAGCGCCAAACAAATTATTGATGATGCCATTCAGCTAATTCGGAATATCAGTCATAGTATGATGCCGCCTACGCTTAAAAACTTTGGATTAGAAAGTGCTATGAGCGATCTTTTTCAAAAAATAAATGGCAGTGGATCACTCAATGCCAGTGTGCGTTTTCACGATTATCGCACCAGGTTAAAGCTAGAGCAGGAGTTGCTGATATTCCGTATTATACAGGAACTGGTAAATAATATTATTAAACATAGCCATGCCGGCTTTATTCATCTTACTCAAAATGCCAATGCCACCCACAGCTATTTAAGGCTTCATCACGATGGGCATGGTATTATTCAAACTGAGTTTGAAAGGCTTAACCATGTAAGCACCGGATTGGGGCTTAAAAACATCGCTAGCAGGATTAAAGTGTTAAATGGACGGATATTTTTTGAAATAGACCCTAGCCACACCTACTATAAAGTAACAATAGAAATCCCTAAAAATTCTACTTATTAGTTTGTTTGAGTTAACTATTTTAAAGTGTAGCTAAAGCCGCACATACAATCATTGGAAATGTAATAAATTAAACGATTAACTTGAGTAGCTAAATAACCCAATATCATTTAAGTAGATTTTATATAGTTTAATCTATGGAACAAATCAGAGTAGCAATAGCAGACGATCACCAGATATTCCGCAAGGGGGTTATACTCTCTATGAGGGCATATACCAATATTGAATTTATTTTTGAAGCAAGTAATGGAGAAGAGCTACTTCAAAAAATAAAAGAACAGGAAGAGCCAGATGTAATATTGTGCGATTTAAAGATGCCTATAAAAGATGGTATTGACGCTACTAAACAAATTACAAAGGATTACCCAAAAGTAAGAGTAATTATTCTTACGATGTATGAAGATGAGCGCTTTGTCGGTCACTTAATGGACTGTGGTGCTGCCGGGTATTTACTTAAAAGCACAGAACCTTCGGAAATCAGAAGCGCCATTCAGGATGTAATGAGGACGGGCTTTTACCTAAATCCTTTCGTTAATAAGGTGTTGATAAAAAAGAATTATGGCAAGCAAAAATTCAACCCTTCCCTTAGCACAGAAATTATTGTTACTGAAAGAGAGAAAGAAGTACTTACACTGGTTTGCATGGAGTATACAGCATCGGAAATAGCCCTTAAAATGGAGATCAGCTCACGGACTGTAGAAGCTATCAAAGACAGGTTAATGGAAAGATTTGGTGTAAAAAATTCTGTAGGGCTTGTATTTTATGCAATGAAAAACCAACTGATTGATTAGTTGTTCAATGATTATTTTTGAAAACAACTGTGGGCTTTAGTTTTCTAATTAATCCACTAAATTTAATAGTCTTTCCCTTCATCATTAAAATAAGCCAAACAAGGTAGCATCAATTTTGGTGATGATTTGCCCCAGGTGCTCCTCATTTTCTGCAAACTTATTACTATCTGCGTTTATAATCAAAAGCGGACCTTCTTTATAATTTTCAATAAAACTATTGTAGTAATCATTCAGTTTTTTAAGGTAATCCAGCCGGATATTTTCTTCATACTCTCTTCCTCTTTTTTGAATTTGTGCAACCAATGTTGGCACAGAGGCTTTAAGATAAATCAACAAATCCGGTGGCTGTACCATCGTTTTTAATGTTTCAAAAAACTGGAAGTAATTATCAAAATCCCGCTTTCCCATCAGGCCCATATCATGTAGATTGGGTGCAAATATATTGGCATCTTCATAAATGGTACGATCCTGAATTACGGTTTCTGTACCGTGTTGAATTTCCAATAATTGTTTAAGGCGGCTATTTAAAAAAAATATTTGCAAATTAAAACTCCAGCGGGGCATATCCTCATAAAAGTCATTCAGGTAAGGATTGTGATCAACATCTTCAAACTGTGGTATCCATTTGTAATGCTTGCTTAGCATCTCTGTTAATGTGGTTTTGCCGGCACCGATATTTCCTGCAATTGCGATATGTTTTGGTTTTTTTGATTTTGCCATAATGACCTACCTGTAACGGTAATTTTTTATTGAATTATTCTGTTTGAAATACTGAAAAAAATTAACTACTAATGAAAGTATGAAATTTTAGCAGTAATCAATTATGATTTCTACACAAATGTTTTAACTATTTTCTTTTGAAGTAATTTACACTCGTTCTTAAAAAATTTCAGCTGGTTTTCAGCATATAAATACCCCAGTATAAGTGAAGTTGCTGAGAATAAAATCATTGCTGCGCTGTAGAAAGTATGTAAAATACCATTTAATAATATTGAAGTCCAATTGCTTTTCGCACCTGTAACATTGTAGCATTAGCACTTTGGATGGCTTTGGCAGCGCCAGTTTCCATTACATGCTGCAAATATTTCTCATCCTGTAATATGGCTTCTACCTGGTTTCTTATGGGAGATATAAAGTTAACCATATCTTCTGCCAGTTGCTTTTTCATATCTCCATAACGAATGGTACAATTATTAAAATCATTTTCAAATCGATTAATCACTTCAGCTGAACTTACTAATTTCATCAGGTCAAATATATTTTCGATATAATCAGGTTTGGCTGAATTCATTTCAACAGGGCCGCTATCCGTTACTGCTTTCATAACTTTTTTCCTAATGGTAGCATCATCATCTGCCAAATACAAAGTGGCCAGTTGATTTTCGCTCTTACTCATTTTACCTGTGTTATCAAGACTGGGAACTTTAATCAGCGCCTCGTTGTAGTTAAAAGCTTTGGGCTCCGGAAATACCTCACCATACCGGTGATTAAATCGATTAACAAAATTGCGGGCCATTTCCAGGTGCTGCTCCTGATCTTTACCAACCGGAACAAATTTGGCACGATGTAAAATAATATCAGCAGCCTGCAATACGGGGTAAGTTAGCAACCCTGCATTTACATTTTCGGGGTTCTGCCTTACCTTATCTTTAAAAGTAACTGTCTTTTCAAGCTCACCCTTGTAGGCAAGCATATTCAAATAAAGATAAAGTTCTGCAGTTTCATGTACATGACTCTGGCAGTATAAAGCCACCTTATCCGGGTTTAAACCGCAGGCTATATTTTCTGCCAAAACCCTATGTACATTGAGTTTCAGTTGCTTTGTATCGGGATGTGTTGTAAGAGAATGCCAATCGGCCACCATAAAAAAACAGTTGAAGTCATCCTGCATTTTTACATAATTCCGTATAGCTCCAAAATAATTCCCCAGGTGTAAAAAACCAGTAGGCCGTATCCCACTCATAACTATTTCTCTATTATCTTTCATAAGTGGGCGAAGATAAATAAATTAAGATGGTTGCATTATTGAAGGACTGAATTATTGAATAGTTTTTGTATTGGCCACTGCAATTGCAACAAGATGGTATAATCAATTAATTGTTTAGTTGCTATGATATTTTTGCCATGCACAGGCTTATGAAACTAAAAATAAAAGATATGGTGGCAAATGGGTAAAGATAAAAACAGCTTTTAAGCCAGGTAATTTTCCCAATGAATAATCCTTATAACACAACAGCTCAAACATATTGCTGATATCCGCCTGCTTTAATTACGCTACTCCCTTCACCCAACCATTTATCCAATTATTAACTACAGCTGCAATGAATCCTTTATTTTTGTTTGATGGAAGTTAATATTGAATTGGTTGATAAACTGGCGCACTTGTCGAGGCTGCAATTTAATGATTCAGAAAAAGAACAGGTGCAGGCAGACTTACAAAGAATGATACAGTTTGTAGAAAAATTAAATGAGTTAGATACTACAGGAGTATCGCCCTTATTGCATATGAGCGATGGCATCAATGTTTTAAGGGAGGATGAAGTAAAGGGCAGCACTACAAGAGCGGAAGCCCTGCAAAATGCACCACAACAAGATGGGGTATTTTTTAAAGTTCCAAAAGTAATTAAGCGGGAGGAAGGGTGAGGGGGTTGATTTGGTTGATAGAGGTGATAAAGTTAATAGAGTTGAAAAAGTTAACAGCGTTGAAAAGGGTCGCTAAAAAAAATAAACTAATTATATGCAAAGCATTATTCATTTAGAAAATATCTCTAAAAGTTACTACCTGGGCAAAGAACCATTGCCAGTATTAAAAGGCATTAACCTGGATATTTTCAAGAATGAATATGTTGCGTTGATGGGCCCCAGCGGATCTGGCAAATCTACCCTTATGAATATATTGGGCTGCCTGGATTCGCCTACGAGCGGCAGGTATATTTTAAATGGAAAAGACGTAAGCCGGATGGAAGACAATGATTTGGCAGAAGTAAGAAATAAAGAAATTGGTTTTGTATTTCAGCAATTTAATTTGTTGCCCAGGCTTACCGCTGCAGAAAATGTAGCCCTGCCGCTTATCTATAGCGGCGTAAGCAAAAAAGAAAGAATTGATAGAGCATTAGCTGTATTAAGCAAAGTAAAACTAGACGACAGGAGCCATCATAAACCCAATGAATTAAGCGGAGGACAATGTCAACGGGTTGCCATAGCAAGAGCCCTCATCAACAACCCTTCTATCATTTTAGCTGATGAACCTACCGGTAACCTTGACTCTAAAACATCTTATGAAATAATGGATATTTTAGGCAAAATTCATACTGATGGCAACACAGTAATATTGGTAACCCACGAAGAAGATATTTCCCACTTTGCCCACCGTGTAATACGCCTTAGAGACGGTGTGGTTGAAACAGATAAAATGAACGAACACCCTGCTACCATTTTGCAACCTGCTTAGTTTTATAAACTTTTTATTACTTTCTTTGTTGCAGAAACTAATAAAAACAAACAGTTTATAATGTCATTAAAGATATATACCAAAACGGGCGACTTGGGTACAACAAGCCTGATTGGTGGAACCAAAGTTCCCAAAAGTCATCTTAGAATTGAAACCTATGGCACCGTTGACGAACTCAATTCTTATATTGGTTTGGTTAGTGATTTAATAGCCAACCAACCTGTCACCAGTACATTAAAAGAAATTCAGGATAGGTTGTTTACCATTGGCTCTTCCCTTGCATGCGATCCGGATAAAGAACCGCTAATGAAAATACCCGACCTCAAAGAAAGTGATGTTGTTTTTCTTGAAGCAGAGATTGACGAGATGAATGAAGAACTTGCCCCTATGAAACATTTTATTCTCCCCGGTGGCCACCAGGCTATCTCCACCACACATATTGCCAGGTGCGTTTGCAGGCGTGCAGAGAGGCTTTGCGTTAATATGCAGGAACATCAGCTTTTTGTTGACCCATTGGTAATAAAATACATTAACAGACTTAGTGATTATCTTTTTGTTTTATCAAGATATGCAGGGCATTTACTAAGAGTACCAGAGGCTGTGTGGAAACCTAGAATAAGTAAATGAGGATACTTTAAATAGTTTAATAGTTAAGTAGTTCTAAAGTCATTCTCTCATCTATGTTTAAAGGGATTAGAAGTTTAATTGAAGACCTAAATAACAACCCTTTAATAATTAGCAGTAGCTTTTATACGCTACTGTTGCCAACTGGCCTTTAATATTAAACGGCCATGCCATTTTAACCCCAAAGCCAATTTAAGGGCTGGGGTTAAAAATTGGGATTTATCATTTTCCCATCTTTCATAACCAATACACGGTCGCTCATTTGAGCCAGTTCTTCGTTGTGGGTAACAATCAAAAATGTTTGATTAAATTGATTGCGGAGATCAATGAATAGTTCATGCAGTTCTTTTGCCCTGGCGCTATCCAGGTTGCCAGTTGGTTCATCAGCCATAATAATAGAAGGCTGATTTATCAATGCCCTGGCTACGGCAACCCGTTGCTGTTCGCCCCCGGAAAGTTGTTGTGGCTTATTACTTAACCTGTCAGCCAGACCAAGATTTGTTAAAATTTTAGTTGCTTCAGCTGCTACTTCCTTTTTTTTTCCACCTGCAATCCAGCCCGGGATACAAACATTTTCCAAAGCGGTAAATTCCGGCAACAAATGATGAAACTGAAAAACAAAGCCAATATGCTTGTTTCGGAATGCTGCCAGTTGCTTTGGTTTCAGCGATCCCAGCGATTGGTCTTCTATAACTATACTTCCACTGTCCGCCTTGTCTAAAGTGCCTAAAATGTGCAGCAGCGTGCTTTTACCAGCACCGGACGAGCCTACAATGCTTACAATTTCACCTTTATTAATTGTAATGTCAACCGATCTTAAAACCGGAAGACTGCCATAGCTTTTAACAATATTTGAAGCAATTAACATTCGGCAAAATATTTGATTGGATTGTTTCGTTACAATAATGAGAAGGCAATATATCAAATCTAGTTTTATAAAAAAGTAACTATTTTAAAAACTCATTTGGTAGATTCAATCAAACTTCTACATTTGCAAAAAATTAAACACATTTATACAATGTTTTGGACACTAGAACTAGCATCGCATTTAGAAGACGCACCCTGGCCTGCAACCAAAGATGAACTGATAGATTTTTCAATTCGCAGTGGTGCCCCTATTGAGGTAATTGAAAACTTACAGGAACTTGAAGACGAAGGCGGAGATGTTTATGAAAGTCTTGAAGACATCTGGCCGGATTATCCAAGCCAGGAAGATTTCTTCTTTAATGAAGACGAATATTAATAAACAGTAACCGGAACTGGTATTCCATGGGTAAGATAATTAAAAGCCACCAATATTATTTTGGTGGCTTTTGCATTTGTTGTTTTTTAGTTTGTAGGGCGTAGTTTTAATCCTATCAACCTTATCAACTATTTATATTATCATTTTTCCATCTGCTCAATCACATCTTTTGTAACGCCTGTAAAAGAAAAACCTCCATCATGAAACAGATTTTGCATGGTTACAAACCTTGTCATATCGCTGAATAGTGTAACAACATAATTGGCACAATCATCCGCACTGGCATTACCCAACGGGCTCATTTTTTCTGCATAGCTGATAAAGCCATCAAAGCCCTTTACACCACTACCTGCTGTAGTACGGGTAGGAGACTGGGAAATGGTGTTGATGCGTACTTGTTTTTTTACGCCATAATGATAACCAAAACTACGGGCAATACTTTCCAGCAAAGATTTGGCATCGGCCATTTCATTATAGTCCGGAAAAACCCGCTGTGCGGCTATATAGGTGAGTGCTACAACACTTCCCCATTGGTTTATAGCATCATGCTTCATAGCAGTGGCCAACACACGGTGAAGGCTGGTAGCGGATATATCAAGTGTTTTAGCATTAAATCCGTAATCTATCTCAGTGTAGTGTTTGCCCTTGCGTACATTCAAACTCATTCCTATAGAATGTAAAATAAAATCTACTCCTCCACCAAAATGCTCTTTAGCCTTTACTATCAGGTTTAGCACATCTTCATTACTGCTTACATCGCAAGGAATTACTGGCGCATTCATTAGGGCAGCCAGTTTATTTATTTCTCCCATACGCATGGCTACGGGCGCATTGGTCAATAATATTTCTGCCCCTTCTTCATGACAACGAATAGCTGTTTTCCATGCAATTGATTTTTCATCCAAAGCACCAAATATGATTCCCTTTTTTCCCTTAAGTAAGTTGTATGACATAGCTTATTATTTTTAGGCCGTAAAAATAAGGTAGTTATGGTGGAATAAAAAAGTTTGGGAGCTAAGTTGAGGATCCAAGTGCTTTTATAAACTAATAGAAAATAAAAATAAAAAAGTAATTCAATTGCGTCTGATTTCCTTCTTTTCTTAATATGCGTCCATAGCTACTCCGTGCTTTTAAGTATTGTTAATAACGCCCTTCTACAATACTTACAGGTTGGTGTTTTATTCTGCCTAATGATAAAAAAAGAATGCAGATAAATACAACTGTTTAGTTCAACAAAAAAGAATAATTGTAAATTAGCCCGGTAGTATTCATTTAAAAAAAGGTTATCAAACCTTGTCATAACTTACACATTCCTTCAACTCTTTTTCGGTATACGCAACACCGTATTGTTTCAGCACATCATCAGGAACACCGTTCCATTGGTTAGGTCGGTTGCCCTTGTAGTCAATGTCTTTAACACCCATTTCCGTTGTGTAAAAACCAGTAGCAGTAAGATTTCTCATTAAATTAAAAAATGCTACTCCTTGTTTCATGGCAGGTTTTGCTTTGGCTGGATAGGCAATATCATCCACCACTTCCAATCGTTGCTTTTCTGTAATGGAGGTAAAAGGCTTTTCAAATCGTTTCAGACATTCGAGGTCTAACCATCTCAATCCACCTCTCATGGGCGTTTGATGCTCCGGCATATCTTTTACAATAAACTCAATAAATTCAGGCACTTTGGCATCGCTGGCACTTCCGCTTACTGCATCTTTTGGTATAATAATATCTCCCAAAATAGTAATGGTAGCAATTTCTTCTTTAGTAAAAAAAGTATCCTCCTGCAGTTTTTTATTAAATACTTTTTCTTCCGCCATTCGGTCTGCATCATTGGCTTCAGTTGCAACTGCTGTTGCTTTTTTATCACTGGTTTTACATGCTTCTGCAATCAATGAGGTAGAAGCTGTTCCCAAAATAATGGCCTTTATGGATTTCCGTCTGTTCATAAAAAAATTGTTACCCCCATCCCCTAAAGGGGGGTTTGGAGTATTAAAATTAATGTTCTTACTATTTGTTAATGCATTTACAAATTACAAGTTCTTGCCTTGTTCCCCCTTTGGGGGCAGGGGCTAGATATTCTGCTTCTTCAATTCATCAATAATATATTCTGATGCCCGCATGCTCAACGCCAAAATAGTCCAGGTAATATTTTTATCTCCCTGCGATACAAACTGACCACCATCAACATTAAATAAATTTTTGCAATCATGTGCCTGGCTCCATTTATTAAGTGCCGATTTTTTTGCATCGTCGCCCATTCTTACAGTACCTGCTTCGTGAATAATATTTCCAGGGTTGGCAAGACCATAATCATTGGATGCATCATTTGTATCGCCCCATGTAATTATAGCGCCCATTTTATGCATCATTTCTCTGAAAGTTTCTTGCATATGTTTGGCCTGCTTTACTTCATACTCACTGTATTTGGTATTGAATCTTAAAACAGGTATGCCGAATTTATCCACTACACTTGGGTCTATTTCACAATAATTACTTGCCATTGCAACGCTTTCGCCACGGCCTGCCATACCTACATTGGCTCCATAAAAATAACGGTAATCTTCTTTTAAAGATGCTCCATAACCACCAGCTTCTTTTGGTTTTCCATTAACCGGATGTTTACCATTTTGGCCTTCCATACCAAAACCAAAACCATACGAAGGCTGTTGCATTCCACCCCAATATTCAATGTGATATCCTCTTGGAAAATCAAGTTTTTTATTATCTGCCCACCATGGAGAATACACATGCATACCACCAACCCCATCTTCATTATACCGCTTTCTTCCAAACAATTGTGGCAACACGCCTCCCATTGCTGCACCGGTAGAATCATGCAAATATTTACCCACTACATTACTTGAATTACCGATTCCATTGGGGTGCTGTTCCGATTTTGAATTCAACATTAGCCTTGCGCTTTCGCAGGCACTTGCGGCCAGGATAACAACTTTTGCCTGCACCTGATACTCCTGCATATTATCTTTACTTACGTAAGAAACGCCCGTTGCTAAACCTTCTTTATTGGTTTGTATTTCTCTTGCCATGGCATTTGTTACCAAATCAACATTTCCGGTTGCAATAGCAGGTTTTATCAAAACAGAAGAAGAGGAAAAATCTGCATATACCTTACAAGCTCTGCCGCATTGTGCACAGTAAAAACATTCGCCTCTGTCTTTATTAATTTTTTTTGTGAGGATGCTAAGTCTGCTTGGTATAACGGGAACGCCTGTTTCGGCCGCTGCATTTTTAATAAAAATTTCATGCAGCCTTGGTTTGGGTGGTGGAAGAAATATCCCATCAGGATCATTTGGTAATCCTTCGTTGGTACCAAATACACCTATCATTTTATCTATCTTATCGTAGTAAGGTTTTATATCATCGTATCCAATAGGCCAGTTATCGCCAAGGCCATCAATATCTTTACTTTTAAAATCTTTGGGGCCAAAGCGCAACGAAATTCTGCCCCAGTGATTGGTACGGCCACCAACCATTCTTGCACGCCACCATTCCCATTTATCGCCGGGTGCATGGGTAAATGGTTCGCCATCTATTTCCCAACCCCAATAACAGGCATCAAAATCTCCAAAGGGACGAAACTTAGTACTGGCACCTCTTCTGGGAGATTCCCATGGATTTTTTAATTGTGAAGAATTGATAGCAGGATCGTAATTAGGACCAGCTTCAAGCAGGCATACTTTTAAACCTGCATTGGCAAGCACGTAAGCAGCCATACCACCTCCGGCACCAGAACCTACTATTACTACATCATATTGTTTGGATGATTTTTTAATTTGGAGTGAATCTCCCATGTGGCAATTTTTTTATAAATATCAGTAAAAAGTTTTGTAGAAAAATATTTGATTTTTTTTATCTAACCAAATAAATACAATGATTAAACAAACTGTAAATTAACCATTGAGAATAAAAATTTATGACTATAAAAATTAGTTGTTTACAAAAGACAGTTGTTTAAGTTTGAACATTAAAAAATTCTCCAAACTTTTTTCCAGACAGATTAAATTGTAATTTATTTTACCTACACCTCTTTAACGCATATTGAATACCACCAAGTAAATGTTGTAAATAAAGTGGATCACTAAAAGATTCTTCTGTGTGCCCCATCTCTGTATAAAAAGCCCTGCCACCATCATAACTATGATACCAGGCCATAGGATGATTATCACCATTTTTTCCTCCCTTGTAGGAGTTTTCATCAATGGAAATTAAAACTTTAATATCGGGGTTGATATTTTTAAAATTATACCATTCATCTTTTCTTTCCCATACATCCGGCAAGTGTTTGGTTGAGCCGTGTGATTTATCTTTAACAATCAATTTTGCAACCTGTTGCTCCGGGTGAGAAAGAAAACTGGCGCCTACCATTTTTACATACCAGGGCCAATCATATTCGCAATCAGCGGCGGCATGCACACCTACAAATCCGCCACCTTTTTGAATGAATTTTTCTAATGCTTTTTCCTGTGCTTCGCCTAATACATTAAGGGTTGTACTCAGAAAAATAACCACTTTATATTTAGCCAAATTTTCATCTGTAAAAGCGAGTGAATCTTCTGTGGCATCTACAGTAAATTTATTGGCTTCGCCCATTATTTTAATAGCAGCAATTCCTGCAGGAATGCTTGCGTGCCTGTAACCGTTTGTTTTGGAAAATACCAAAACAGCAGGCTGTTTTTTAGGGAATGAAAACGAAAAAACAATTAAAGCCAATAAAAGAAAGAAGGTTGATTTTAGCAGTGTGATAAATTTCATAATTAGACTTATTTTTAAACCATTAAAAAAAAAGATTACATTTTTTTCATTAACTCTAACACATCAATAATCAGAATAAGGAGCTGATTTCATTATAATAATATCAGCTTTAGAAACATTGTTTTGGTACATGGGCATACCCGAAAGTTTTTTCCAGTCTTCACTGGCTGAAAATTTTTTCCAGTGTTCATCCCTGTCTGCAATGTTTTCAAAACTTGTCATATACATCAGGTTGGGCATACGGCTTCCGGCAATTACATTGGCGTAAAAAACAGCATTAAAATTGAGCTTTGTAAAAATGTCAATTTCTTTGCCTTCGTTAAACATGTAAACCTTGTTTTGGTATATTTTCTCTGATGCACTCTCATAGCTGCGCAATTCAAAAATTCGCTCAGCCCTGTTTCCTTGTAATTTGGGGAGTAAAAAAAACGGTGCCAATGCAAATTTTTCGAGCAATATATTTTCTACCCTTGTATAGGCTGGATTTGTGTAAGCAACATCGAGGTAAGCCTTACCATTTGATATATAATCAGCATTACTATTAATTTTTTGGGTTAATGTGGCAGCTGCTTCAAAAGATGGGAGCGGAATAATAACATACATTCTTTTGTTGATAGAAGTATCATTAGTGATGGGCGTAAATACACCTACATTTTTTATTTTTAAATTGTGCAATGCAGGCAGGTAAGCCATTTGGAGGTAACTGTCGATAAGGCTTTGCTGCTCGTTGGTTTTAAAGTTATAAACGGTAATCTGGTAATAGCCCTTCACTATCTTTTTCCCCTGCGCTTTAATATTAATTACGGAGATAATAAATGCAACCAACAAGGTTGCCTGAATAAGTTTTTTCATAATAAATTTTTAGATTTTAAAAATAACAGTAGGTTATCCCGAAGAGAATAACAAAAGTTACAATGCTTTTATTTTAATGTTGCGGAAGTAAACAGCATCACCATGATCCTGTAATACAATTTTACCTGATTTAAATTTACCAAAGTCGGGAATGTCTTTAAATTTACTGCCAGCAATTAATTGTTTCCAATTTTCATCCCACAAAATAGTTGAAACTGCTTTTTCTCCATTCAAAAAAAGGCTAAGATTACCATTATTGGAAATAATTTCTACTTCATTCCATTCACCAACCGGCTTTACGGTTTCTTTCTTTGATTTTATTAGATCATATAAGTCACCGG
>JAYTTM010001105.1:0-3400 GCA_043745055.1 Chitinophagaceae bacterium
TAACTTCATTCGTCACACATCCGAAACAAAGTTAAACGAATTGATTTTATGTGTAACTGCCAGTTATAATTTTTGCAAAATAAAGAGTAACCATAAATAAAGAGAAAAAAGAATTTTATTTTTAGGCATATTTAAGATTAATTTCATTCTAAATATTGAATTCATTAATATTCTGTTTCAATATATAATACTAAAAAAAATACTGTAGCGTTATTGCTTCAATCTATTGCTTACAAGTGAATAGCCTGCATATATTTAACCATGATAAAAATTGATTTAAACCGGTACTAATGTTTTTATGAATAAACAATTAAAGAATTATTTACAAAAATCACTAATAACCCTCGACCTGATTGTATTAAATGTGATTTTTTTACTCACAAGGTTTATTTTAGAGCACAGGGTAGAGGCAGTTGGTTTAAGAAGCTACCTGGAATTCTGGCTAGTCTTAAATGTATTTTGGGTAGTGATATCAATTGTATGCAGGGCGTATTCGGATAATAACATTATAAACTTTGAATATTTTACCAAGCGAACAGTCCAGGTATTTTTGTTGTGGATTATTGCTACTTTGTTTTACCTCTTTTTCTCAAGGAAGTTTGAAGTTTCCAGGATTTTTATATTACTGAATATCATTTTTTTTGGTGCAGGATTATTCATAAACAGGTTTCTTTATCTTGGTCTAAACAATTACTTCAAAAACAGAAACCATCTTTTTAACAAGGTTATAATTATTGGCTACAACGAAACTGCAAAAAAACTGGAAAGCTATTTTGCGGAAGAAGGGTTTAATACACATCTGCTAGGCTTTATGGAAGATGAAAAAAACATCAATGAATTAACACGGCATCCAATACTAGCTGATATTGAACACACCATCCAAACTGCTATTGATCTTGATGCACAGGAGATATACTCAACCATTACCCCTGAACAGAATAATTATATTTATACACTAATGAACAGAGCGGAAACTGAATGTATCCGTTTTAAAGTAGTTCCGGATTTATCCATTTTTATTAACAAGCCGGTAATAATTAATTATATCCGGGAACTTCCTATCTTATCTTTAAGAAGTGAGCCGTTGGATGATGTAGGCAACAGGGTTAAAAAGAGGGCTTTGGATGTAGTTGTAAGCACACTCGTAATCATTTTTATACTATCGTGGTTAGTACCAATTTTAAGCTTGCTGATTTATCTTGAATCTAAAGGTCCCATATTTTTTTCACAGCTGCGTTCTGGAAAAAACAATAAAACTTTCTATTGTTACAAATTCAGAAGTATGAGGGTTAATAAAGAATCAGATAGTAAACAAGCTACCCGGAATGACGCAAGGATAACAAGAATTGGTAAATTTCTACGCAAAACCAGTCTTGATGAATTCCCTCAATTTGTAAATGTTTTTAAAGGAGAAATGAGTTTGGTAGGGCCAAGGCCACATATGGTAAAACATACATCAGATTATTCCAAAATTGTTGACCAATATATGATTCGCCAGTTTCTTAAGCCGGGCATTACCGGATGGGCGCAGATAAATGGCTACAGGGGAGAAATAACAGAAAATGAGCAAATCATCAACAGGGTAAACGAAGACCTGTGGTACCTGGAAAACTGGAATATTTGGCTAGACATAAGAATATTATTTCTTACTGTTTACAAGGTATTTAAAGATGATAAAGCGTTTTAGTTTTTGGCAGCTTCGTTAATTATACCTTAACTAAATACATTGATAAAGATACCTTAAAAAAGCTGCACGCCATTTAAAGCACTACCTACAATACCTGAATTAAGCAATGTCTATTAACTTTTCTAAGTATACATCCTGAATAGCATTTAACAATTTAACCCCATCCGCCATGGGTTTTTGAAATGCTTTTCTTCCGGATATTAATCCCATTCCGCCAGCACGTTTATTGATGATGGCAGTAATTACAGCTTCTTTTAAATCTGCCTCACCTGCGGAGGCCCCACCGGAATTGATTAAACCTGCCCTGCCCATAAAACAATTTAAAACCTGGTACCTGCATAAATCGATAGGATGTTCGGTAGCAAGATTAGTGTACATCCGCTCATCCAACTTTCCGTAACTGCTGTCACCGGTATTGAGTGCCTTAAACCCTCCATTGTTTTCAGGTAACTTTTGCTTGATAATATCAGCCTGAATGGTTACCCCTAAATAATTTGCCTGCCCGGTAAGGTCTGCCGAAACATGGTAATCTTTTCCATCCTTTTTAAAAGCATCATTCCGGAGATAACACCATAAAACGGTAGCCATCCCCAATTGATGCGCCTCTTCAAAAGCTTTCGCTACTTCAACAATTTGGCGCTCAGATTCTGCTGATCCAAAATAAATAGTCGCACCCACAGCAGCAGCGCCAAGATTCCAGGCGTCTCTAACCGTCCCAAACATTACCTGGTTGTATTTATTGGGATAAGTAAGTAATTCATTGTGGTTCATCTTAACAATAAAAGGAATTTTATGGGCATATTTCCGGGCAACAATTGCCAACCCGCCAAAGGTGGATGCAACGGCATTACAACCTCCATCCATAGCCAGTTTAATAATATTTTCCGGATCAAAATAAATTGGGTTAATGGCAAAAGAAGCGCCGGCACTATGTTCTACCCCCTGGTCGATAGGCAGAATAGATAAATAACCCGTGCCCGCCAACCTGCCGTAATTAAAAATTTTATTGAGGTTACAGAGGGTAGGAATGTTCCTGTTGCTTAATGCATACACAGCATTTACAACATCCGGAGATGGAACATGCAACAACTCTTTTGAAACTGTGAGGCATTGATGTGTTAAAAGATTTTCATTTTCTTTATCAATCAATTCCAGTATTTGATTATAAGTCATAACAACAATTTAGTGTGATTAAAGATTTAATTCAGAAAAAAAATGACAATGGTTTTATAACCTGTTTCAAAACAAATTTTTTGATAACCAGCGTTGGTTTTTTATGGCATCGACATTGGCGACGCTCCATTCAAAAGTAGTTTTTCATGGCATCTTTGGCTTTCTACTGCAAGGTCTCCATTCTAAATCTAAAAAACTCTCTACCTGAAGCTTATTAATTTTCTATAACTGTATTCATCATAAATGATACCAACTTGTAATTCAATTTAAACTTTTCCAAAAAAAGGATGTAGTGTAATTACTGCTAACCTACAACACATCCTTCTTGAGCGCATCTTATCCAACTATTTTTCCATTCATTGATAAGAAAGTTTGTTTATTGGAATTGTTTTTTATATTTACATACGAAAAAAGTCGTACTATGACATTAATTAAAAATAATCGGCCAACAGAAAGTGAACTGGAGATACTCCAGGTACTTTGGCAAAAAAAATCCGCCACTGTTAGAGATGTGCATGAAGTGATTCTTACAACAAAAGA
>JAYTTM010001106.1:0-3396 GCA_043745055.1 Chitinophagaceae bacterium
TCCTTCTTCAAATTTTTGACTAAACCTGCTCTGCATTGCGCCTTCTTTCATTGCTTTTGCTTTGCTGTGAACACGTAAATAGGTGTCGCTGCTATCAGCCACAATTATTTTTTGCAGTGTGAGGCTTTGGTTTTTTTTGTCCTTTATTTCTACAGGATTACTTTGTGCATCTATGGTATATGTTTTTTTTGATGACCGGGATACGCACATATAATTAAACCCTTTTTGTTTAAGCAGTGTTAAATTATCTTCAGTAGCTATTCCGGCATCTAATACTATAACCGGATTCCTTTTGAGTGATGATGTACGCTCAGCTAATTCTTCAATGATTTTTATAAGCGTTTTGCTATCCGTTATATTGCCTTCAAATAGTTGCGAATATTTTAAAAAGCCTTCCACATTCACAACCACCGCCAGTACAATCAATTTTGCATCGCTTCGTTTTTCTTTGCTTCTTCCAAATTTCGCTTTTTTGTTTTTAGGCATACTTCCTTCAAAGTAAGTATTGGTAAGGTCGTACAAAATAATTTTATCTTCTAAGTCAAATAGTTCATTGGTTTGTTTGCTTAAATGTTTTTCTAAATCATCTTTTACGTCAAACAATTTATTACTGATGTCATACAGTTTATCTTTAGTAATCTTTTCAACCTGATAGCCTGTAAGTTCGCATACTGCGGAGTTGTCTTGTATCCAACTACTGGTGCGTAATTCTGATGCAGGATACGTAGCTCTACTAATAATGTGGGTTAGCGCGAGCTGAATTTGTTCTTCAGCCCAACCCCGTGTTTGCAAAAAATATTTTATATTTAATTGCTCAAGAGCTTGCATGCAAAGCCATTCGCTGCCTACTTCACGTATGTTTTTGTTTTCTATAGTATCGGTATCTATTTTTTGATATTTGCTAGCAGCAGAGAGGTCTAACCGGTTTTTGTTTTTTATTTCTAAGAAAAATTTTTGAGCTAACTTTTCGATGACACTTTCCCTTGGTGGAAATAAATTTTGTTTACCGGTGCGACTTTCTTTTATTAGTTCCTCTAAGCGATAGCACAAATTTTTCTTTTGTTCAATCCCTGGTAATTCTTCCAAACTTCCCAAATACAAAATAGTATGATGCCGCACAGAAGTTTCTGTTCGGTAGCTTTCACACAAACGATAAAATAATGTTTGATTGCCTGTGCTCTTTTTGTTTTTCGAAAAGGGTTTAATAAACACAGGGCAAAAGTAGAACGTAAAGAATCACTAAGCAATAGCAGCGTAGGGACTACATTGACACATGCAAAAAATGCACTATTCTTTATCAAGCAGTTATGTTTTATCAACACCCGTTTTCTTGATAACTTATACTAAAAACGTGCGATTTTATTCGTTTTAGAGAAAATATGCTGCAATGTGGGTTAAAATCGCAGGGATAGGGTTTGGTGCATTGCCCGCCAATTTCAATATCCGGCATAGTCTTGCTTTTCACCAACGCTTTTAGTTCGGCGGGTTTTTCTTGAATAAAAATTTGGCGAACTTGTATTTCATCCAAAACAGATTCATGCACAAATAACTCTTCAATATCCAATGCCCCTTGCCGTACATAATCACGGTTGAGGTGGGTGATACAAAAATCGTTTAGTTGTAATCCCGCACCATCGATTACATAATGTTGAAAAGCAGCATCGGTATAAAAAGCTTCTTTTACGCTGTTGGTGCTTTTTACTTCGTACACCACCCATTTATTCTTTTCTTTTACCAAAATATCTACCGCACAAAGCAGCCCTTCATGCTGAAATGCGGCTTCATAAATAATGGTATGGCCTTCCTGAATAAAACGAGCGGTATCTGCTACCGATTGTTGGTAGAGAAAAGTAGTAGCCGGCGTAGCATCTACACCACCTGGAAAAAGTTCCCTGGCCAAAAGACCCACATTGGTGCCGGTTTGAAAAATGGTTTGCTGTTCCTCATCCATTTCATCTCTTTCCTGGGGCATGAACTTATGCATCCAAAGCCTTTGGGGGCACTGGCAACCATACATAAAGGTTGACTTTGATAAAATATGTTTCTCCGGCAATGCCATAGACAATTTCAAAGGGTTGCAAAATGAATGGGTTGATACGCTTTACTAACTAAAAACTGAGGGGTAATCAAGGTATTTATAATGTGTTATACCGCCAAATAAACCGCTGTTTTTTATTGCGCCTTAGCGGCTTTGCGAGCAAAATATTAGCGCTAAGGCAAGGGCGTGGTTGAATTTTTTGGTTTTCCGGAATTCTTATAAAAGATTCTTTTAATTGGTGTGTTTTAATAGCAAATTCGGTGTTGCGTATTTTTGATTAAATGAATCGATTATATCAATATCAGCTTCACATAGATAATTACTATTTCTTTTGGCAATAAAATTTGTAAACCTAGTTTTTAGTTGTTTATACTCTTATGATTGGCTAATGAAATTTGAAAAAGGAGTTCATCTTCTAATCCGGAATTTTTTCTGGCTTTTTTTTCTGAGAACCCTTTTATAAAAAGGCTTTTATAGATTTTGAAAGACGAATCCAATATTTCCAGATAGGCATACAATTGTTTGGTGCAGGAAACTTTTGTCAAGTTATTCAACGCCTCATCTAGCAGGTCTTTCATTATTTTTCCATTTTTTATGCAGGATATATATTGAAGTCCATTATTTCTCTTAATAAAATCTGTTCTTAATTCGACATCCTCAATAAATAAGCAATTATCACTTGAAGGGACCCAATCTCCATGTTCATTTAATTCATGAGGAACGTACACCTTAAAAACAAACTTATCTACCAATAATGATTCATGTAAAATATCCTCTATTCCTACAATCGTAGGAATGTCATAATCTGTAGAAAGAAGCGTACTCAGCTCTTGAATAATCCTATCGCCTTTGTCATCAAGCGAAATTAATATATCGGTCAGTTGTGATAATTGACAAAAAAAGGACCATTTTTTAAGCCTTACTGTTTTGGCATCTAACAAATAGGCGAATACCGAAATGTTTTCAGTGTCGTCAACCACAATTTGTGATAAATAAATTTCATCCAGGTAGTGAAATTCGGGTTCGTAGGTAAATTCGTCCATATAGCAATGGTTATTTATTAGTGGATTCAGGCTCATCTATGTTAAATAAAATCTTATCCGGCAGCTGTTTTTGCGCGGCAGCACCCATCTTTTTTAGCTCCTCAATTTTGCCAACAATATTTCCCCTGCCGGTTGATAATTGCTTGTACGCATCATCATAACTTTCTTGCGCCTCTCCTATTTTCTTACCAATATTTTCCAGGTTTCCTAAAAAACCGAAGAACTTATCATACAAAGCCCCTGCTTTCTCTGCTATTTCAATGGCGTTTGCATTTTGTTGTTCCACTTTCCATAATTCGGCAATAATTTTAAGTA
>JAYTTM010001107.1:0-3390 GCA_043745055.1 Chitinophagaceae bacterium
AGAGCATCCTCGCTGGCAGGTTTATCCTGTAAAAAAAATTCAATTGCAATGTGATGTAGCAAAATTATACGGGCCGGAGTTTGTACCCTTTATTGAAAATGTAACTCCTCATTCTGTTTTTTTAGCCAAAGGCTCGGATGTAATTATACGAAAACCGGTTTACATCAAATGCCAAAATAAGGTGGTATAAAAATTGTTTAGTAATGTGTAAATTCTATAAATTTTACAACAGTTTCGTTTAGTGATTTTAGAAGTTTAGTTGAGCATTAAATTGCTAACTGGTAATAATTTATACAGGAATTAAAAATTGTAATGGTGATGCTTACTTATCCAATACCGTCATTAAATTATGCCGGCCCTTTTGCATGTGTTCTTTGCTTTGCTCAATGGCATCCATTACCTGCGCCAAAATTTGTTCGTTGGTATCGTTGTAGTTAATATTCATTGGTTCCTTAAAGGTTACACTAAGCAGTGTGCCTTTTTTCTTAAACTTTAATCCCTTTTTATTAAATGCCCGCCAAAAGCCGCTGATCACTACCGGCACTACAATGGGTTGATGATGTTTAATGATGAATGCCGTGCCCTTTCTGCCAGGTGCAAAAGGCTTGGTAGTACCCTGCGGAAAAGTAATTACCCAGTTGTTTGCCAATGCCCGCTCTATTTTACGAGTATCGCTGGGATCGAGGTTGCGCCTCACTTCTGTGCCATCTTCCCGCCAGGTTCGCTTAACAGTAATGGCGCCGGCCAGCATAAATAACCTACTGATAAAACTACTCTTCATGGTTTCTTCTGCAGCTACATATTTTATCCTTGTAAATGGCCACAACAAATAATAAGGTATGCCCAGGCCTTTCTTTTTACCACACATAACCGCACAAAAAATATGAATGAAGGTTATAACATCTGCAAAATAGGTCTGGTGATTGCTCACAAATAATACATTTTTTTTGGGGAGTTTGTGCAGGTTTTCCATACCATTTATCTGCAACTTGTTTATTAACGCAATACCAGGATACGATAGCAACCCTACGACCGCATAAATGGAACCTTTCACCAGTTTGGTCTCTTTCAGCTTATCTATAAAAGTTGACATTTGAAAAAAAATTAGTACAGCGAATCGTTTGGTGCAATATACAAAATATTGAAAGTTATTTTTAACCGAAATGTTTTTAGCAGGTACTTGTTGAAGTTGATATATTTGCAATCATGCAATTGGACACAGTAATTTTTGATATGGATGGCCTGCTCATAGACTCTGAGCCGCTTTGGAACCAGGCAGCTGATGAAATTTTTCTACGGCATGGATTTAAGTTAACTGCTCAGCAACATGCCAGTACAACAGGCATGCGAACCAAAGAATTTATAGCCTGGTGGTTTGCTCAATACAAAGTGCCCTATATCTATGCTGCTGATGCAGAAGCCGCCATTTTTGAAACTGTAATACAGAAAGTAAAAGCAACTGGTAAACCCATGCCCGGCCTGGCACATATCATCAATTTTTTTGTAAGCAGGCAATTTAAAATAGGCCTTGCCTCCTCCTCACCCATGAGTTTGATAGAGCCTGTGATACAGCAATTAGGTATAAAAGATTACCTGCAGGCTGTATGCTCAGCATCCGATTTACCCTATGGCAAACCTCATCCGCAGGTTTACCTCAATTGCGCCGCAGCATTGAATTCCAGTCCGCTTAATTGCGTTTGTTTTGAAGATTCATTTAATGGGATGATTGCTGCCAAAGCAGCCCGAATGAAATGTGTGGTAGTGCCTTCTATGCAAGACAGCAAACTAAGTAAGTTCAATGCTGCTGATCTTAAAATTTCTTCGTTGCAGAATTTCAATGATTTGCTGATGCAAACGCTGTAGTTGCAATCTAACTATATACAACCAACTATTTTACTGGAGGCTCTTTTTTTCTACTACAAAATATATAGCTGTACTTTATTATTCTTACCAATCAAATGGGTAACTGCTGTTTAATTATTTTTTTGCAAATACACTCAGGGAAACAATCAAATTATCACTCAAAACCCAACTACTACCACCAACCTTAAAGTCCCGGCGGTTAATAGTAAACTCACCCAAAAAGCTATCCCCATCAGGCTTTTCAACCATTGTAAAAGGGAAGCTCACCAATTTAGTGATCCCTTTAATGGTAATATTTCCTTCCATTTTAAAAATCGTCGGTTTATTGGTGGCTGATATTTTTGTTGAAATAAATTGTAACCGTGGATGATTTGCAACATCAAAATATTCTTCTTTTTTTAAGTGACTGTCCCTTGTTCCGTTGTTGGTATTAATGGTAGCGGCATCTACGCTTACATTAAAAGAAGCAGTTGCTAAATTGGCAGGATTAAAAATTATTTTTCCTTGCAATCCTTTCATAGAACCTTCCACTTTTAAACCAAAATTTTTTATAGTGAATTTTACCGATGAAGCAACATCAACAGGTACCAATATTTGTGCAGTCAATTTTATAATTATTAAGCTTGCAATAAAAAAAAGAATAATTTTTTTCATGATTAATTATTGAAGTATTGCACTACCAAATAAATGATTGAATTGCTGACAATGGATCAGCGCATATTTAAAATCCTTAAAATCCGGCATACCGTTTATGGTATACACCTGTACGCCGCTGTTAGAGCGTAATACACCAAGATCAATGAAATTCAATGGCTGCAGTTCTTTAGACAAATATACATGTAAGTCTGGCCCGTTGTTTACCATAAAACTATCAAGCACCAACGTATATTCAGTTGCCTTTAAATAAATTTTTACTGTTCCCGAGGTAGTACCATAGGGGCCATTTGTAAACTTTGCACTGTATTTTAATTGTGCAGCTATATCCGGCACATCCATGGCGGTAACCGTAGATGTTACTTTTTCTTTGCGGCAGGAAGCCAGCAGTAGCAACAGTAAAATAAGCTGAAATGAATATTTCATAATTTATTTTTTATTTCTAAAAATGATAAGAAAGCCCGATGCCTAAATTATTGGCTTTATTTCTAAATCTGTCCACCATGGTTCCGTCGGGTGCTGTTTGCTTAATTGTAGTGGTTTTATATTCACTAAATACAAACTGGTAAACAGCCCGGATGCCCCAATGTTCATTCAAGTTGTATTTGATAAAAAATTCAGAATTAAGGCTTCCATAATCCAGGTCGCCAGTAAGCAAAATATTAAACGGAGCTGGCTTTGCAACAGGCTCCGTTCTGGTAACGCCATTACTGATAAGCACTGCTGGAGATTTTCTGCCAACGGTAAAACCTATTAAATCAATATTAAACCCTGCACTCCATTTGCTATTGAAATGATAACCAATATTTGCAGTTGCATTTAATGAAACCGATAATGGCCGCTGTACTATAAGTGTATCCCAATTTGCTGTTT
>JAYTTM010001108.1:0-3387 GCA_043745055.1 Chitinophagaceae bacterium
TTTCCGCAATTCTTTGCGAACCCACTCTGGTGTGTTATCGTGCAATAATAAATTGCCCGGCCGTGGCTGCCTGTCTTCTGTTTTACTACCGCCTAACGATAGCCACAATTGATTGGTATTGATATTGGCGGCTTCACAGGCTTCCTGCACATTCATTCCAAACTCAGTGATGTTTAAAAAAAACTGCAGCAGGTTCTGGTCCTGCGTATCGCCACCCTGTACGCCGAATGCTAAAAATGGTTTGCCATCTTTCAGTGCAAGCGTAGGTGTTAAAGTAACCCTTGGCCTTTTGCCCGGCTCCATTACATTAAAGGGATTGAGTGTGGAATCCAACACAAAACTCTGCAGCCGCTGGCTCATACCAACACCCGTTTTTCCTGCAATGCAAGCGGGCAACCAGCCGCCTGAAGGTGTGATGGAAACTACCCATCCTTCAGCATCGGCTGCTTCAACAGACGTTGTTCCGGCCCATAAACGTTCCATATAAGCCTCATCTAAAGTTCCTCCATTAGGGGAGACTTGTGCCACACCTCTTACATCATGTGCAGGCACAAAACCTGCTTTTTTATTACTGCTGGTATCAAACGAAAAACCTCTTTTTTGTAAAAGATCGATGTAGGGATTTGTTTTTCCCTCAAAAGGATATGGATCACCGGGGCCAACATTGGGGTTATTGCTTTCAAATGTAATGCTGCCTGCTCTTTGTTTGGCGTAGGCTTTACTCAGCAAGCCCTGCATGGGGGATTTGGGCAAAAAGTTAGGATCACCATAATAAAAATCTCTGTCGGCAAAGGCAAGGTTCATCGTTTGATATAGCGTATGTATGTAGCGTGCACTGTTGTAGCCCATGCTTTTTAAATCGAAATTCTCCAGTATGTTCAGGCTTTGCAACAAAGCCGGGCCTTGCGTCCATTGTTGCAGTTTATATACATCAATGCCTTTATAATTTACCTGCATCGGTTCCTCTTCAACAGGCTTCCAGCTGGCAAGATCTTTCATTGTAATTAGTCCACCTTGTTCCTGACAACCACGAACAAATTCCTGTGCAATATCACCTTTATAAAAACGGTCGTATGCTGCCATGATGGCTTCTTTACGGCTCTTGCCTTTTTTAAGCGACTGCTGTTCTGCCTCTACTAATTTGGTGAGTGTTTCCAACAAATCTTTTTGTACAAATATTTCTCCTGCCTCAGGTGCTTCTCTTTTTTCACCGGTATGTGGCAGAAAAACTTTCTTACTATACGGCCATTCCTTAATAAGCTTTTTACCCCGTTCCATACTGTTGGCTGTTTGCGCTTCTATGGGATAACCAGCAGCCAGTTGCATGGCAGGTTCAATCACTTCCTTCAAACTCAGCTTGCCATAATTGGCCAGCATCAAACATAAGCCGCCAACTGTGCCCGGTGTAACAGCCGCCAAGGGGCCATACTCCGGCGGAAAATTGTAGCCTTTGCTTTTATAAAAATCAACCGTTGCTCCGGTAGGTGCCATTCCCAATGCATTGATGCCAATTACTTTCCCTGTTTTGGGATTGTAAATGAGTGCCTGTGTTTCGCCGCCCCAGCTCAACACATCCCACATGGTGCAGGTTGCAGCCAGCATAGCGCAGGCCGCATCAACGGCATTGCCACCTTTTTGAAAAACCATTGAACCTGCTGTGGCTGCAAGCGGTTTGCCGGTAATGGCCATCCATTGTTTGCCATGTAATACTGGTTTTTGGGTTTGTTGTGCAGCAGAGTTTAGTAAACTTGCGGTAGAAAAAAGCAATAGTAAAAAGCGGTTCATAATGGAGGTAGTTGAATGATAAAGTTAGGTTGAGATATGGTTAAAAAATAGTATCGGGATAAGTATTTTATATGCTCAGATTATTGGCTAGTTGATTTGGTCGATAAAAATTTTTCAACAATGGAAAAGGAAAAAAGTTATGAATGAATTTTACAAATATTATTTTATAAATTCCTGATAACCTGCTAAACAATTTTTTCATCACTTACGAATATGCTACGGCTTATTTGTAAATAATCGAAAACTCAACCAGAAAAACATGCCGTATTTAAAAAAATGAATGACTATCTGCAATTAGGAGCAACCCGATTAAAAAACTGTAAAGCCGTAGGCTCGCTTCTGTTTTGTAACAACGTTCCGATAGATATCGGAATTAATCCGTTGTGGTTTAAGAAATAAGCTATCTGAGAGCCGTAGGCTCGGCGCATATTGTTGTGTCTTTAAATAAACCTGGATGTTTTCAACTAACTGCTACTGAATTTTTATATGGGCCGAACCTACGGTTCTCATTAGATTATCTGTTACTTCATCAACAGGTTGAAACCCGTTGTTACAATAATAACAGAGGCTACGCCTCTTAGCTCCTAATTGCGGATTGTCATTAAAAATTGTAAGTTTAGTAAGAGGTAGACAGCAGACAGCGTTTGGCGCCTGATGGAGAAAAAAACTACTTCCATCCACCGCCAAGCGCCCGGTAAATATTTGTTACAGAATTAAACTGGCTCAACCTTGTTTCTATCAATTGCAGTTTAGATTCCAATGCATCTCTTTGCGTTAGTAATACTTCCAGGTAATTGGCTCTGGATGATTTAAAAAGATCGTTGGCTATTTCAATAGTTGCAGACAGGGTATTTACCTGCTTTGATTTTAAAGTAAATATCTGCTCCCGGTTTCTAATATTAGACAGCTCAGTGCTCACTTCCACATAAGCATTCAGGATGGTACGTTCATAATTGTACACAGCCTGAATTTGCCTTGCATTGGCATTTGAATATTCTGCCTTGATGGCGTTTCTATTAATCAGTGGCCCTGCAACATCTCCTGCCAATGAAAATAAAACAGATTCGGGCAGCCGAAAAATATACCTGGGGCTAAATGCCTGCAAGCCCAAACCGGCAGATATGTTGAATGAAGGGTAAAACTCAGCCCTGGCAACAGTTACATCAAGCTTTGCAGCAGCCAATTCCAGCTCTGCCTGTTTAATATCCGGACGGTTTTTTAACAGCTGAGACGGAATGCCCGTTGCAACCTGCGAAGGCACCAGGCGTAAAATTCCGGATGTATTTCGTTCGATGGGTTGTGGATATCGGCCAAGTAAAAAATTGAGTGAATTTTCTTTTGCGGTTATCTGCTGGCGGATATCAAATTCTGTGCTCTGCGAATTAAGTACCTCAGCCTCAAATTTTTTAACTGCCAGTTCAGTAGCAGCCGCAGCCTGCTTCTGAATTCTTACAATTTCTAATGCATTCTGCTGCAGCAGAATTGTTTGTTTTACAATTTGCAACTGGTTATCCAGTGCCAGCAATTCATAATAAGAATTGGCTATTTCAGCAACCAGGTTAGTGATTACAAAATTTCTTCCTTCAACTGTGGCGAAGTAAC
>JAYTTM010001109.1:0-3381 GCA_043745055.1 Chitinophagaceae bacterium
CCTACACAAACGAATTAAAATGTTACAGGAAGGAGTGAACTTTATTGAAGCAGCCTAGCTTCCCATCGGCACCTATAGCGGTGGTATGAAACAACGCATTGGCATTGCACAGGCATTGCTCAATGATCCAAAAGTTTTAATCTTTGATGAACCCACCGTTGGCCTCTATCCTGAAGAAAAGGTTCGCTTCCGCAATTTAATAAGTGATCTGGCGCAAGATTGCATCATCATCCTTTCATCGCATATTGTTTCCGACATTGAAACAATTGCTTATGAGGTGGTGCTTATGAAAAGCGGCATGCTTATTACAAAAGGCACACAGCAGGATGTGATAAAATCTGTGGAGGGCAAGGTTTTTTAAATAGTGATGAAAAATAGTACTATTGATAATTTTAAAACAAAACATCTGGTGGTAAACATCATCAGCAATATGGTGCTAACGCAATTGTTGGAAGTGTTGGTTTTAATTTGTCTTCCGGGCAACAGGTAAAATTTTTTGTTTCAAGGAATTTCCTGGTCAGCACTCTATATAATCAGCCGGTTACTATGGATTGTAATGAGCATATCCGCCATTTTTATTTCATCAAAATTCTTTCACCGCTTTGATGTATAAGAAAAAAACAGCAGCAGGAAAAAGAAGATTATTATTACAGAAAATATTGGGGTAGGAAATATTTTGCAGGAAATAAAACTCTCCGCATTACCACCCATACAAACAGATTATGGCATACTGCCTTTTATAAAAACAGAATTACTAATGCTTTTTCGAAAAGGGGCCAAATGGTTTTGGTTGGTGAATATTGGCGGTATGTTAGCAATGCTTTTTATTCCATTTTTATAAAGTTGGTAACAGTCTAAACACTCCGCTATTGTGGGGGATGGTTCTGTTTTAACGGGATGGTTTAAAGATAAAAAGTGGAGGTTATTTTTAGTTCCTGACCTCTACCCCCGCCCGTTTTCGCAATTGCTTCGTCATTGCTTGTTACCAATGCGGGAGGCCTTGCTGGGAATTGGTGTGACGAAGTAAGATGTAGCAGCAAAAAAAATTGCAAATACCTGGTTTTATTTGTAATAATTTCAATGTGATTCAGTTAATGGGGCAGCAGTATCGATAGGCAGGTGGTGAGAGACCTCCGCCTAATTGAGTCTCATGTCTTACCAACCACTATCCCGTCCTTTAGGCTAAATCGTTTATTATTTATGCTCTATCTTAATCAAAAAATTTGCTATCGCTTTATTGTTGTCTTCTGTATTGTCAATCATGGTCATGTGCCCTGAGTTTTTAATTACAACAAGCTCAGAACCGGGTAGTAAGGCTTGATAATATTTTACAGTTGAAGGTCTTGCTTCATCGTACCCGCCACAAGTAAGTAGCACTGGCACTTTTACTTTTTGAAGCTCCTTTAGCCTGTTAAAATTTTTAAGCGTTCCTGTTGCTTTAAATTCACTTGGACCCCACATGTATTCATATACGTTGTTACCGAAAAATTTATAAGTACTATCCATATCAGCCTGGTGCTTTTCCGTTCTTCTCAAAAAATGACGATAATAAAATTCTACAGCTCTTTTGTAGTCCTGAGATGAGTAAGATTGATATTGTTCATTTATACTGATAGTTTGTTGTACCGAATCAGGCAATGTCTTAATTAGCAACTGTGCATCTTTTATCCATAAATCTGTGCTGAATAAGGGACTGCCGAAAATAATGGCTTTAATTCCTTCCGGATGCTTTAAATAGTAATCTATTCCAAGCATCGTTCCCCAGGAATGTCCGTATAAAAAATAATCTGTTATGCCTAATGCGTTCTTTAATTGCTCAAGTTCATCAACATAATTATCAATAGTCATTAAAGAAGTGTCTGTTATGCTACTTGAACGACCGCAACCTAACTGATCAAAAAAGATAACAGGTCTGTCCGCTGCTAATTGATCAAGAGGATTAAGATAATAACTCGTAGATCCCGGGCCGCCATGCAACAAAAGCAACGGTGTTTTATTACCACTGCCAACTATTTTATACCAAAGTTTCCCGCCCTTAACGGTAATGAAACCCTCCTTCGGTGATAATTGGGCAACCGCCTGAAATGAGATTAGTAATAGTAGTACGACGGCAAAGAAATTAAAGTGATTGCTTTTTTCAAAAGTCTTTATCATAAATTAATTTTTAAATGAGTTATCGGCACTACTTTCTAAATTCTAAAAATATAATTGATTTTAATTTCTCTTTATAAAATAGTAAAGTACTATTTTACCTTTGCTTACATTCAGGTATAACGGCAGGTGAGATACTTTATGAAGTCCGGTCCCGAACTGCTGCTTGTTTTGTTGATAAAGACAACATCTGTTGTTTGATTCTTTTGTCCTGTAGAAACAACTGCTGACAGACATTTTAGCTGATTGTTACAAAGGTAGACATCACTAATATCTCTATTGCAGCCAAGTCTTTTATTCTTCTCTTATTAAAATTCTTTTTCCAACTTCAAAAGTTGAGTCACCAATTAGCAGCGTGTCACTCTTAATAATGAATTGGCGATGTTGATCGGTTCCGATATAATTCATTACTGAACCACCCTTAACATGGTGCGTTACAATTGAATTTAAACTATCTATTGAATAGGTTCCAAAATAGCCAAACGCATTATCTAAAACAGCACCTAATGTTAAAGGTTTTGTATAAATAGCATCAGCAGAAATTTCCATTGGCTTTTCTGCTGAACCATTTAAGTTAACTATACCGCTGTTGGTATAAGTAAAATAGCCTTTTGGATGATCGCCATAGGGATGTGTCCATTTATGAGTAACAGTGTCGTAGTCTGCGTACTCTATTAGTCTCCATGTACCAACTAATTTATTTTTTTTACTTTCATTTGATTTATTCTTATCCGTGTTACAAGAAATAACTGCAAATACAGTCAGCAAAATAATTAAATGATATATTTTCATTTGTGTGGCTTTTTTTGCCCTGTTTACAGCGGCTAGAACTTGCTCCAGGGCTAGCAGGCATGGCTCCTTTTACCTGGAACCACTTTTTACTAAAGATGTGAAATTACGAATTAACAAATAAAAGTTCGATTGCGTTTATATAAGATTAAGTTGATGGCAATAAAATGTCCATTTTTTCAAACGCAAAGCCAGCCTTGCAGCACACAAAACTACAAGTTGTGAATTTACGAAACTTTCCCTATTTCAAAAATGCCCATTTTAACAAAGTCAATAAGATTGAGTATTATGTCAATCATATCATGAACAGCAATTACCAGCCAAAGACATTTTGTTCTACTATATAAAATCCCTAAAAATAGTTCGGCAATATTCATAAAAACAATTGTGCATGCAAACCAAAATGTAAAAGGCATTTGTTCTTGAGTTCCTTCTCCGTCT
>JAYTTM010001110.1:0-3374 GCA_043745055.1 Chitinophagaceae bacterium
GCGAGTTCCTTGATTTTATCCGCCGCGGCGGATTGATTTTTTTTGTTTCTTTTTTTTATCAAGAAAAAAAAGAAAATGAAGTATTACACATAAGAGTAGAGCCTCTGCGAACTAAATGCCTAATTCTATAAATTTTTAGCATTAGTAACAGGAGGACACCGGGCGGCGGAGCCGAAAGATATCGGCTCCGCCGCCCGGTGAATTTTCGATACATTACTAAAAGCCGAAGATTTTTTCTGCAGAGATGACATCTTTTCAAAAGATGTCATCTCTGCAGAGTGATGCCCTACAGGCTAAGGGCTCCGTTGCATGGTGCGTTATTGAGCACTTACCGCTTCTCTTTTCCAGGTAATTTTTTGCCTAAGCCAAATGTGCTATCGGTCATTTTGATACTGTCAATTTTTATTACCCAAATTTCTCCGGGCATGGCTAAAGCAGCTGGATTTTTTTATACTACTGAACAGCTGCCTGTTTAATCAGCGGGTCATTTTCTTGCAATACAATACCTTCAAATTGAATTCCTTTTACCATCAATACATTTAAATTATCCGGCAAAATGGTTCCGGCAACGCCAGACTTTTTCGATAGATTCATTTAATGATGGGCAGCGGGTGAAGACTTAAAATACAACAAGCCTTCCTGGGTGTTGAAAACATAAAAACAATTAAAGCAGTAAGGGTTTCCTTGTTCATTTATGCTACAAACGCTGGCGCTCGTTTGCTTTTTTATAAATTTTATTATTGTTGCGTTCATGTTATTTTACTCCCTCCAGTATTTTAATATAGTTGGCTCTTTCATAAGCAGTAGGGTCGCTGATATGTTGCTGACTCATACTTCCTCTAAATGCTTCTATACTGTCAAAGCCCATTCTGTTCATCCATTCCTCCAACTCTTTGTGCATGTTTAATAAATAGGGAATGCCATTTTTGTACAAAGAAGATGCAGTCATTACCACATCGGCACCGGCCAACAGGTACTTAATAACTTCCACAGCGCTTTGCACGCCGGTAGTTGCAGCCAATGAAATATTTACTTTTCCATACAGCATGGCAATCCACAAAAGCGGTAATCTTATTTCGCTGGATTCGCTGTAATGCAAATCATTTTTGATGGTTAGTTTTTCTATATCAAAATCGGGTTGATAAAACCGGTTAAACAAAACCAATGCATTGGCACCTGCCTGTTGCATCCTGATTGACATGTTGCCCATTGCACTAAAATAAGGATTTAGTTTTACCGCTACCGGAATTTTTACATTGTGCTTAATGGCATCAATAATATTTAAATACCGATATTCAACTGCTGCTGATGACATGCTTACATCGCCGGGAATAAAGAAAATATTTACCTCCAGTCCATCTGCTCCTGCCTGCTCCATCTGTCTTGAATAATCAATCCAACCCTCGTTGGTAATACCATTTAAACTACCAATAACCGGTATGCTTACCCGCTCTTTTGCCTTACGGATATGCTCCAGGTATTCATCGCTTCCTACATGAAAATCATCCAGGTTGGGAAAAAAATCCAGGGCTTCTGCAAACGAATTAGATGTCTCATGCATCACCGTTTTATAACCGGCTTCTTCTTTTTTTATCTGTTCTTCAAACAAAGAATACATCACCACAGCACCGGCTCCGCTATCTTCCATTTGCACAATATTATCTGTTTGTTCAGATAAAGTACAGGCAGATACTACAATCGGCGAATTTAATTGAAGCCCCATGTAGGTAGATTGCATTTTCATAAAATGTTTTTTTATTTTTTTTGATACCGGCTGCAAAGCCCTGATTGAGCTGCATTGGCGACGCTCCGTTCAACAGTTGTAATTCTATTTAACTTTTATTTATACTACTCATGGCATAAAATAGTGAGTTGAATCTTCTGCTACTTTTAAGATTACCTTAATAGAAACGAAATTAATTTTATGAACAGACCTTATGACCTTATTAGAATTAGATATTTTCTTCGCAAAAGAAGGCTTGTTATGGCCTTGAATAAAAAGTGCTAGAAATTTTCCACATCAGCCGTTAAAAAATCAAGGCTGTTTGAGCCGGCACAGTCTTTAAATTATTGAGCTTTTGCGGCGAGTTCCTTGATTTTAGGCTGATGTGGAAAATTTCAGCCTTTTTATTCACAGCCTTGATTTTTTTTGTTACTTTTTTTTATCAAGAAAAAAAAGTAAATAGAAGCCAACTCAAAAGAGTAAATACTTTGTCAACAAAATACTTATTCCTTTACCTTATTATTTAAATATACCAGCAATATTACAAGCAGTCAAAAGCTAATAAGTTCGACTATATTTAATCAAGAAATCTACTAAGGTTAAAAGACACAGCATTTCAACATGTCACTAATTTCTTCCGTGCTTAGTATAAAGTTTATACCTTTTTAAAAAGCTGTAAACTTTAGCCAATCGGCACAAAGTCACTTGCCTTTTTTGTAGCCAGTTCTTCGTATGTTTTCCATTTTAAGTTTACCAAATCCTGCGCATGTTTCATCAGCCTTTCTGCAGATTCCGGATTGGTCATGGTAAGCACCTTATACCGCAATTCATTGTAGGCATAATCCTTTAAATTAATGGTTGGCCTTGGAGAATCCAGTACAAATGGATTTTGATTTTTCTTCCTCAATGTTGGGTTGTACCGCAGCAATGGCCAGTGACCACTTGCCACCGCTTTGTTTTGTTGATCCAATCCGTTTTTTAAATCATATCCATGTGCAATACAATGGCTGTAAGCCAATATCAGTGCTGGTCCATCATAGGCTTCTGCCTCTCTCATAGCCAATAATGTTTGCTGTGGATTGGCACCAAATGCCACTCTTGCCACATACACATTTCCATAAGAAATTGCCTGCATCGCCAAATCTTTTTTACCACCTGATTTGCCACCCGAAGCAAATTTTGCAGTTGCTGCTGTTGGGGTTGATTTAGATGATTGTCCGCCGGTATTGGAATAAACTTCTGTATCCAGCACCAGTATTTTTATATTTCTTCCACTTGCCAAAGCATGATCCAATCCGCCATAGCCAATATCATAAGCCCATCCATCACCACCCACTAACCACACACTGCGGCGAACCAACTGATCGGCAACAGACAGCAGGTGCGTTGCTGCTGATGATGTCATGGATCTTAATTGCTCTTTTAATAACTGCACTCTCAATTGCTGCATCACCAGTTCAGATTCATTTACCTGCGGAGCGTCTAAAATTTCATTCACTACTTTTTCACCCAATTCATTTTTTAATTCCTGCAAATATTGTTTGGCAATATTCAGTTGTTTATCGGCTGTTATTCTCATGCCCAATCCAAACTCGGCATTGTCTTCAAACAAGGAATTGCTCCATGCCGGGCCTCTGCCATCCTTATTCAC
>JAYTTM010001111.1:0-12616 GCA_043745055.1 Chitinophagaceae bacterium
GTCCAAGTGAAATAGCCGGGATACTTTCCGGAGATAAATTTATTAAAGTTAATGACAGCATTGTGGCGGGTAAAAAAATATCATCCGGGATGATACGAAAATTATTAAGGGGGGATATAAATACAAAAGTTAGTGTGTTGTTATTAAGAGACTGGAAAGAAAAGACAGTTGTCATCAGCAGAGGCATTATACCTGTAAGCAGTATTGATGCAAGCTATATGATAGACAGTACTACTGGTTATATTCGTTTAAATAAATTTTCGCAGGTATCTTATCATGAGTTTATGAAGGCGCTGGAATTATTAAAAAACCAGCGGCTACAGAAATTGATATTGGACTTAAGAGGTAATGGTGGCGGCGTTTTAGACGAAGCTACTGCTATTGCAGATGAGTTTTTGGATGGAGATAAGTTGATTACTTATACAGAAGGAAAACATTTTCCAAAAAAAGAATATCGATGCAAAAAAGAAGGGTTATTTGAAAAAGGAAAATTAATAGTTTTATGTGATGAAGGTACTGCAAGTGCAAGTGAAATTCTAATAGGTGCCCTTCAGGATTGGGATAGGGCAACAATTATAGGACGCCGCAGTTTTGGCAAAGGCCTGGTGCAGGAACAGTACGACCTGAGTGATGGCAGTGCTTTACGATTAACTATAGCAAGGTATTTCACACCTATTGGAAGAAGTATACAAAGACCTTACGCAAATGGCGGAAAAGCATATTACAATGAAATAGAAAATAGATTTCATGATGGAGAATTGGTAACAATAGATTCTTTAAAAAATGACAGCTTACATGTATTTAAAACTAATAAGGGCAAGTTTCTATATGGTGGTGGAGGTATTACGCCTGACATTTTCGTGGCATTGGATACCAGCAAAACAGGCCCTGCCTCTGCCAAATTATTCTTAAAGGGCACTATCGGAACTTTTGCCTACGTTTTTTACCTTCAAAACCGGGAAACTCTGAAGCAATACAAGCTAACAAAAGAATTTGCAGAAAATTTCAATCTTTCTGATGAAGACTGGATGTACTTTTCAAAGAGAGCAAAAAAAGATTCTATCAATCTGGACAAGATTTCAATTTTAGAAAAAAACGCCATCATTCAAAGAATAAAAGCAGGTATTGCTCGACATATTTGGAGAAACGAGGGCTATTTTGAAATAATGAACAAAGAGGATACAACAGTTAAGAAAGCTATGGGATATTAAAACCTGAAATTCAGTATAAATGATAATACAAAAGGGAATATTTTAAAGCAGCAATAGTAATGTAAACTTGATGTTCTTAAAATTGGATATGGATTAATATTTAGCTAATTTCACAACTCATTTTTGGTATAATAAATATAATATATAAGAGTAAAAGACTTTTGAGAAGTATTTAATTTTAACAGCATTATTTCTACAATTAACCCAATAGTTGATAATAAATAAAAAATTTTTTAATAAAAAGTAAGAATTTTTAATTTATTACGTTAAATAACCAATTTTATAAAGCAACATAATCATGCTAAAAACAACAACTAATTTTTCATTCTTTCTATTTTTTATTCTTGCTATTTCATCCTGCTACAATGCAAGGAAAAGCACTTATTTTAATGAGGTGCAAGATGCTACAATATTAGCGAAGGCAGATGATATGCAGATTAACATTCAAAAGAATGATCTTTTAAGTATTACCATCAGTAGCGCAAACAGCAGTGCAGACGTTCCATTCAATGTAAACAACAGTGTAAAAGCAAGTAATTTAACGTCATCCGGAAATAGAAATGAAACCTCCGGGTACCTGGTAGATGTGGATGGAAATATTGAGATTAACCAGTTAGGTAAAATTAAAGCAACGGGTTTAACTAAAAAACAATTAAAAGAATCCATCACAAAAATGCTTGTTGATAAGCAATTGTTAATTGACCCTATAGTTACCATCAGACATATGAATTTTGAGGTTACTGTTATGGGCGAGGTAGGCAAACCCTCTGTAATTTCTGTTCCAAACGAAAAAATTTCACTAATCGGGGCATTAGGTTCAGCAGGTGATATTACAATTTATGGCCAAAAGGAGAATGTTCTTCTTATTAGAGAAAGTGATGGTAAAAGGTTGATAAAAAGATTAAATCTTAATTCAAAAGACTTTCTTCAATCTGAATATTATTACTTACAACCAAATGACATAGTGTATGTTGAATCTGACAAAAATAAATCAGCAAGTGTAAACAGAACGAGATTGTTATTGCCTATAATACTTTCCGGATTGTCGTTTCTCCTAATTGGATTAGGGTATTTCAAAAGATAAATTAAAATAGCTATTTAGAACCAGAAAAAAATTTATGAATTCAACTCAAACAAAATCGGCTAAACCTCAAACACAAAAAGATGAAAACCAGATGGGCCAAATGCTGGCAGGATATGTTGCTTACTGGCCTATATTTTTGATCTTTTTACTTTTATCTTTCGGAAGTGCATTTGTTTATTTACGCTACACCACACCAAAGTATAGTGCTTCTGCAACACTTATTATTAAGGATGAAAAAAAAGGAAGTGAAGATTCAAAAATGATGGAATCAATTGATGCGATCAATACAAAAAAAATTATTGAGAATGAAATTGAGGTACTACAATCAAGAACCTTAATTAATGACGTAATAAGGAAATTGTATCTCTATGCCCCTGTTTGGCAAAAAGGCAAGGTGCGCTCACAGTCAGCCTACGTGTTAAGTCCATTGATTGTACAAGCAAGGTCACCTGATTCCTTAAAGTCGTTTAGTGAAATTTTAATGGAATACGATAAAAATAATGGAACAGTTAAACTAACTAACGGCAATGACTTTTCAGGAACAGATAAAATAAAACTAAATGTCAGCTCTTCCGGCCCCATAAATGAATGGCTAAAAACTCCCTACGGTGAATTAATGTTTGTGAAAAACCCCTATTATTATGAATCTACAGAAGAGAAAAAGCCATTTTTTTTCGATTTAACTGCTACTAAAAATATGACAGACGGGATTACAGTAGGACTAAAAGTAGCAGCATCCAGCAAACTTTCCAGTGTAGTTGAATTAGAATACACTGATGAAGTTCCACGAAAAGCTGAAGACATTTTAAACACATTGATTTTTTATTACAACGAAGAGGCAATTATAGAAAAAGGAAATTTGGTAAAAAACACGTTGATTTCTATTGAAGAACGACTAAGTGTTGTAGCCGCAGATTTAGATTCTATCGAAAGAAAAATGCAGCAGTTTAAATCAGGTAATAGTGCTGTCGAATTGGGGGTGCAAGGTAATTTATATCTCCAGGGTGTAAATGCAACTGATACTAAATTAGGTGAAGTAAGCGTGCAGCTATCTAATCTTAACCAGCTGGAACAGTTTGTATCTTCAAAAGAATCTAATATTGGAATTTTACCCTCTGCCATAGGAATATCCGACCCTACATTAACACAGTTAATGACTAACCTCAATACTGCACAGATGGAGTACGAACGGCAGAAAAAGACCGTAGGTGAAAATAACCCTATTATGCTTAGTTTAAAAGAGCAGATAGAAAAAATAAAACCTAACATATTATCCAACATTCAAACTCAAAAGAAGAATTTACAGGTTAGCCGTAATAATTTATATGCTAACACTGGCAAGTACAGTTCTATGCTAAATTATATACCTCAAAAAGAAAGACAGTTACTTGAAATAAGCCGTGATCAGCAAATTAAAAGTAACATCTATCAGTTTTTATTGCAAAAAAGAGAAGAGAGTAAATTATCATATGCAGCTACTTTATCCGATAGTAAAGTTGTAAATTATGCGCAAGCAGGCAGGCAACCTGTGAGTCCTAAAAGTATGATTATTTATATTGCTGCAATATTTATGGGTTTAATTATTCCAGCAGTTATTGTTAATGGAAAGGAGTTACTTAGCAATAAAGTTTTGTACAGAAAAGAAATTGAAGCATTAACATCGTTACCAATTATTGGAGAGGTGGTATTTAATAATTCAAAACAACAGCTGGTATTAGAGGCAGGAAAAAGATCTTTTATTGCAGAGGAGTTTCGAAAAATCCGTATTTCCCTCTTATTTCTGGGTATAGATGCCAATCATAAAAAGATGGTGGTAACCTCTAGTATACCAGGTGAAGGCAAAACTTTTGTTGCTGCTAACTTAGCCGTAAGCCTTGCAATGACAGGTAAAAAAGTAGCCTTGGTTGATATGGATTTACATGACCCATCTTTAGGCAAATTATTTGATATTACTTCGAGTGAAGCAGGTGTAAGCAACTATCTCACAGGCGAAAATGAAATACATGAAATTATAAGGGAAATACCTTCCCAAAACAATCTTTTCTTTCTTTCTTCAGGAGCAATACAGGAATCGCCTTCTGAATTATTGGAAAATGGAAAAATTCAGCAATTGATATCTTACCTTGAAGAAAATTTTGATGTAGTTATATTGGATACAGCACCAGTTGTAATGGTTACGGATGCGTATCTTTTATCATCGCTTTGTGATGCCACGTTATATGTTGTAAGACACAAATACACACCTAAAATGCTTGTTAAACGTATAGATGAAGTAAACAAAATTAACTCGCTTAAAAATGCTGCCATCATATTTAATGGTATTAAAACAAGAGGCTTTGTAAAAAATAATTATGGTTATGGCTACGACTATGTTTATGGAGGTGATAAAAAAAGCAAAAAATCTAAAAAGGTAAAAGCCTAAAATAAATTTATTTTTATTAGTGAAAAATATTGCAACCATGTTTGAAGTAAAAATTATCTTCGCAGCAATAATAATTAACTAAATAAAGAGATGGAATTAAATAGTAAAATTTATGTAGCAGGGCACCGTGGAATGGCAGGGAGTGCAATTATCAGAAATTTAAAAAGTAAAGGCTTTGAAAATATAATCACCAGAACATCAAAAGTACTAGACCTAAGGAACCAGGCTGCTGTTAATATGTTTTTTTCAGAACAAAAACCTGATTACGTTTTTTTAGCAGCAGCAAAAGTTGGAGGAATACAGGCAAATAATACTTTTCGTGCCGATTTTTTGTATGATAATTTAATGATACAAGCCAATATCATACATGCCGCTGCAACAGAAAAGGTAACCAAATTGATGTTTCTTGGAAGTTCATGCATTTACCCCAAAATGGCACCTCAGCCGCTTAAAGAAGAATACCTGCTAACCGGCTCTTTGGAGCAAACCAACGAACCTTACGCCATTGCTAAAATTGCAGGAATTAAGTTATGTGAATACTACCGCAACCAGTATGGGTGTAATTTTATTAGCGTAATGCCCACCAATCTTTATGGTGTTGGCGATAATTACGATTTAAATAATTCTCACGTATTGCCAGCCCTTATAAGAAAAATGCATGAAGCTAAAATGAATAATGCTGATGAAGTTGTAGTTTGGGGAACAGGAACTCCTAAACGTGAGTTTTTATATGCTGATGATTTAGCAGAAGCCTGTACTTACTTGATGGACAATTACAATGAAAAAGAATTAATAAATATAGGAACCGGTGAAGATTTAAGTATAAAAGAGCTTGCACTACTTATAAAGGACATCATTGGTTTTAACGGGCCGCTTGTTTTTGATGAAACAAAACCTGATGGTACTCTAAGGAAACTGATGGATGTTTCTAAGGTTCACAGCAAGGGATGGAAGCACAGTATTGAATTAAAGCAAGGAATACAATTGGCTTACCAGGATTTCCTACAAAATCAGGCTATTAGCTAAATCACCCGCAAGGATATTAAATACTTAACGATAAAAATATGGATACAAATAACAAAATAGCACTTATTACTGGTATCACAGGACAAGATGGAGCCTACCTTGCAGATCTTTTATTGGAGAAGGGGTATAAAGTTCATGGTATTAAAAGAAGGTCGTCATTAATAAATACACAACGTATTGATCACTTGTACCAGGATCCGCACGAAAAAAATGTACGCTTTCAATTGCACTATGGCGACATGACTGACAGCACAAACCTAATAAGAATTATACAAGAAACACAACCGGATGAAATATACAACCTGGCAGCAATGAGCCATGTAAAAGTAAGTTTTGATGAGCCTGAATATACTGCCAATGCAGATGGCATAGGTACACTGCGATTGTTAGAAGCCATTCGTATTTTAGGACTTGAAAAAAAGACCCGTATTTACCAGGCCAGCACTTCTGAATTATACGGATTGGTGCAGGCAGTACCACAAAACGAAACCACTCCTTTTTACCCACGTAGCCCTTATGCTGTAGCTAAACTATATGCTTATTGGATTACCATTAATTACAGGGAAGCGTATGGAATGTTCGCCTGTAATGGCATACTGTTTAATCACGAAAGCCCATTAAGGGGAGAAACATTTGTTACCCGTAAAATAACCAGGGCAGTATCTGCTATTGTAAAGGGAAAACAGGAAAAACTATACCTGGGTAATTTAGATGCTAAAAGAGATTGGGGGCATGCTAAAGATTATGTTGATGCCATGTGGAGAATGTTGCAGCAAGACAACGCTGAAGACTATGTTATCGCTACGGGAGTTACTACCACAGTAAGAGATTTTATAAAACTTTCATTTGCTGAAGTTGGTGTAGAGCTTGAATTTAGCGGTGAAGGTGTGAATGAATCAGGATCTGTAAAAGTCTGCAACAACCCTGCATACCAATTACCTATTGGTAAAGATATTGTAGCAGTTGATCCGGAATATTTCAGGCCTACTGAGGTAGACCTGCTGATTGGTGACCCTACAAAGGCTAACACCAAACTGGGATGGAAACCAAAATATGATTTAGCTGCTTTGGTAAAAGAAATGATGGAGAAAGATTTGGAATTAGCATAAAAATTAAGCTATTTCTAAAATAAAAAAGAACATTTTTTTACTCAATTCAAAAAGACGGGTTAATAAAATTTTGATCAAATTTTTTTTTAAATCCTGTAAGAAACCCCCTCCAATGCCAAGTCAGTATTTTCAAAAATAGAAGTGGCTTCGGTTAAAAAATCATCCAGTATTTCATAACGTGCAGAAAAGTGACCAATCAGCAGTTTTTTTACACAAGCTTTTTCTGCAATTGTTGCCGCCTGTAATGTGGTACTGTGAAACCGGGCAGCAGCCTTATCCTCGTTGCCCTTTAAATAAGTAGTTTCATGATACAATAAATCAACCCCTCTTATTTTTTCTATTAAATTTTCATCATAAATCGTATCAGCACAATAGCCATAACTTTTGGGTGGTACAGCGGCAATAGTTACCTCACTATTGGGTACAATTGTTCCTTTTTTGGTTACATAGTCTTCGCCCAATTGCAACCTTTCATAAAAGTTTGCTGGTATTTCATACATTCTCACCCTGTCGCTGTCAATTTTCCGGGGCTTCTTTTTTTGCCTGAAAAGAAATCCCCAACATTCAATCCGGTGCAAAACTTTAAAGCAATGGACAGTAATTTTTTTCTCATCAACAATTAATCCTTCCTCAGTTAAGGGATGAAAAAAAAGTTTATAACATAAGGTTGTGCCGGCAACCTCCAACTGCAATTGTAAAATCTTTTCCAGGGCAGCAGGGGCATGAAGATGAAGGTCCTGGGTTCTGTTTAACAGGCTCATACTGGTAAGCAAACCAATTAACCCAAAGTAGTGGTCGCCATGTAAATGAGAAATAAAAATATGGCTTATTTTACTCCTTCTAATTTTATATTTAGCCATTTGCATTTGTGTGCCTTCACCACAGTCTATTAAAAAAATATCTTCCTGTGTTTGCAAAACCTGGGCAGTAGGGTATCTTTCAAATGCAGGAATGGCAGAGTTGTTACCCAATATGGTTAATGCTAACATGTATAAAGTGGAGGGTTAATATTTGTACAATTATTTCACATGACAATTTTTATGTAGGGAATGTTGCATCAGGTTGTTTAACACTAACTATTTAAAATACTTAATTTTTTTAAATTATGCATCCTAAGCTCACTCATCACCTAATAGTTCCCTTTCTATTTCTTCCATCTGTACTATATCCCATGCCTCGCTTTCTGATGGAGTTACATTCAATAGCTCAAGAATTTCCTGCAGATCCAACTTGTCTTCAACAGTTTTTTGTAACCCACAAATAACACAGGAGCAATTGGCTTCGTAAAATTTTTGTTGAACATCAGCGAGTATTTTGCCTGATTCTTCATCAATTTCTTGTACATCCTGCAGATTCAACACAATATGCGGTATGTCTTTTTGAATGTATGTAAGCAACATTTCAGCTAATTCTGCTGTCATAATAACAGACAATTTCGATTCTGTCGGTGTTATCACAATGAACTTCTCTTTGGTATCTATTTTGACATTCATCTATGTAAAGATTTTTTGGTAATTTATTTCGCATCGCAATGTATAAATATTTTCTTTACCCTTTTAACCGGCATGACTTTAAAAAGAAGCATTTTTTTACTGATGCTTTTTTATAACATGAATTTAACGCCTGCGAATTTGTAAAAGTGTGAATACAATGAAGTTTATTCGTCTATTCATTTAGCAGGTAAAAAATCAGGTAAAATCAGGGACGATAACTTTTCAACATATTAACAATTCTATTGCGACCCAAACTAAATCTACCAAATAAACGTTATTATTGTACAAGCTAAATTCAATATAAATGGATAACAACTTTTCAGCCCAGGTTAAAGAAATTATTTCCTACAGCAGGGAAGAAGCACTGCGTTTAGGAAATGATTTTATTGGCACCGAGCATTTGGTATTAGGCTTAATAAGAGATGGCGAGAATACCGCTATTAAAATCTTAAAATCCCTTAATATTGATCTTTACGAACTGCGTAAAGAAATAGAGGTAGCCGTAAAAGACAAAACCGGAAAAAATATCGCCAACATCAATTCTTTGCCCTTGACCAAGCAGGCAGAGAAAGTGATAAGAATAACTGTCCTCGAAGCTAAGGCACACAAAAGCACTTTGGTGGAAAGCGAACATTTAATGCTCTCTATTTTAAAAAATAAAGAAAACATCGCTACACAAATTTTAAACCAGTTTGATGTGGATTACGATATGTTTAAAAACGAGTTGGGATTTGTAACCAGCAATCCACCAAAAGCAGAATTCTCCGACGAAAATGACGATGATTTTGATGAGGAAAGAAAGCAATACAGCCAACAGCAAAAAGCGCAACGGGGTGGTGCTGCCAATCAGCCAAAAACAAAAACACCTGTGCTGGATAATTTTGGCAGGGATATTACCAGGCTAGCCGAAAATGGCTCACTTGATCCAATCGTAGGCAGGGAGGTAGAGATTGAAAGAGTATCGCAAATTCTTTCCCGCAGAAAGAAAAATAACCCAATTTTAATTGGTGAACCTGGAGTGGGTAAAACGGCTATTGTAGAGGGGTTGGCATTAAGAATCGTTCAAAGAAAAGTAAGCCGGGTATTGTTTGATAAAAGAGTTGTATCGCTTGATTTAGCTGCCCTTGTTGCTGGTACAAAATATCGTGGACAGTTTGAAGAAAGGATGAAAGCCATCATGAATGAACTGGAAAAAAACAGGGATGTTATCTTGTTTATTGATGAAATTCATACCATTGTTGGTGCAGGTGGCGCAAGCGGTTCTTTAGATGCAAGCAATATATTTAAACCTGCTTTGGCAAGGGGCGAATTGCAATGTATTGGTGCTTCTACTTTAGATGAATATCGTATGCATATTGAAAAAGATGGTGCATTAGACCGTCGTTTCCAAAAAGTAATTGTTGACCAACCCTCGGTAGAAGAAACCATACAGATTTTGTTGAACATTAAAAGCAAATACGAGGACTATCACAATGTTACTTACAGTGTAGAAGCAATTGATGCCTGTGTTAAATTGAGTGAGCGGTACATGACAGACAGGCTGCTTCCGGATAAGGCCATTGATGTATTGGATGAAGTAGGAGCAAGAAAACACATCAAAAATATAAATGTGCCCGAAGATGTGATTGAATTGGAAAAGAAAATTGAAGACATTAAACTGGAGAAAAATAAAGTTGTAAAAAGCCAACGTTTTGAAGAGGCAGCTTCGTTAAGGGATTCGGAAAAACGTTTGCAGGAAGAACTTGAAAAAGCTAAAAATGATTGGGAAGAAGAAAGCAAGCACAAGCGTTTTCCTATAGAAGAAGAAGATATTGCTGAAGTAATCAGTATGATGACAGGAATTCCCGTAAAGCGCATGGTGCAGGCAGAAACTGAAAAGCTCCGCCGTATGGGAGATGATTTAAAAAATGCAGTAATTGGTCAGGAAGAAGGTATATCCAAAGTGGTTAAAGCCATTCAGCGCAACAGGGTAGGACTGAAAGATCCCAAAAAACCTATCGGTACATTTATTTTTCTTGGCCCCACAGGTGTTGGTAAAACAGAATTGGCCAGAAGCCTGGCCAGGTATATGTTTGACAATGACGATTCGTTGATAAGAATTGACATGAGCGAATACATGGAGAAGTTTACAGTGAGTCGTTTAATTGGTGCACCTCCGGGATATGTTGGGTACGAAGAAGGCGGTCAGCTTACTGAAAGAGTAAGACGCAAGCCCTACAGCGTAATCCTTTTGGATGAAATAGAAAAGGCGCATCCGGATATTTATAATATTTTATTACAGGTTTTAGATGATGGGCAATTGACTGATGGCATGGGTAGAAAGGTAGATTTTAAAAACACCCTTATCATTATGACGTCGAATATTGGTGCCCGCCAATTGAAAGATTTTGGCGAAGGGGTAGGTTTTGCAACACAGAACAGAATGCAAAATGCTGATGAAAATAATAAAGCTGTTATTGAAAAGGCATTGAAGCGTACTTTTAGTCCGGAGTTTCTCAACAGGATTGATGATGTGGTGATTTTTAATTCTCTAACCAAAGAAAATATTTTTGATATCATAGATATTTTGATGAAGGGAGTTATGAAACGTTTAGTGAATCTTGGATTTTCTATGGAGCTTTCACCAGCAGCTAAGGATTTTATTGCAGATAAAGGTTACGATGCTCAATTTGGTGCAAGACCACTTCATAGGGCCATTCAAAAATACCTGGAAGATCCTTTAGCTGAAGAAATACTAAGCATGCAGGTAAAAAGCGGTGATATTTTAATTGCAGATATGGATGAATCTAAAGAAAAAATAACCTTTACATTAAAGCCCCAGGAAAAGAAAGAAGAAACAACAATATCTGAAGCATAGGTTAAGATTAGCTTAAATAATAATAAAAGCCACTCAATATATTGGGTGGCTTTTTGCTTAGGCATATCTAAATACAAAAAAATTTGAATCTCCCTTGAGGCATGCAGTGGTTGAGTTTGCAAAGAAAAAAACGTATTAACACATAAACGGCAAAACAAAATAACTGGCAGATGCTGCGCCATCCTATAACTATCGGATTTTAAATGTACCCTTTTTCCTTTGATGGATAATTATTTTTGTTGACTTTTGTACCAATGAAAAGGAAAATAATAACGATTGATGGATGGTCATCTTGTGGAAAAAGTACACTTGCTAAACAAATGGCTAAAGTACTGGGATATGTATATATTGACAGTGGTGCTATGTATCGTGCCATCACTTTATATTTTTTAAGAAACAGTATCGACTTTACAAATAAAAAAATGGTGAAAAATACATTGGAGAATATTTCCATTGAATTTGAACACAAAGACAAATCACAGCAATCAGAAATTTTATTGAATGGAGAAAATGTAGAATACCTGATACGGGATATGATTATTGCCGAAAAGGTAAGTGACGTAGCCGCCATAAAAGAAGTGAGGGAATTTGCTGTTGCTCAGCAGCAGCAATTGGGCAAAAAGAAAGGAATTGTTATGGACGGCCGGGATATTGGTACCACTGTATTTCCAAAGGCAGAACTTAAAATTTTTATGACGGCAGATATTACTGTAAGGGTGGAACGTCGGTTTAAAGAAATGTTTGAAAAAAATCCCAACGTAACTATTGAAGAAGTGAAAACCAACCTGGAGTTGAGAGATTATATAGACTCTAACAGGGAAGTAAGTCCACTTCGTAAAGCAAACGATGCAGTAATTTTAGATAATACACACCTTACAGTGGAGGAGCAATTAAAATTTGCCATGCATCTTTTGGATAAATAATTTAAAAATTTTTATAAGAGTAAAAACGTAAAATCAATAAAATTGCCCTACGGATATTCCGGAGGGCAATTTTATTGATGGCTTTCTGTTATTAGTGATAAATATTATTAGGATTAATTATTTTGTTCGCAAAGCCTTTACTCTTTTGAGCTAGCATCTATTTACTTTTTTTTCTTGATAAAAAAGTAACAAAAAAAATCAAGGCTCCGAATAAAAAGGTTGAAATTTCCCCCATCAGCCTAAAATAAAGGAACTCGCCGCCAGAGTTCAATAATTTTAGGTTTGTGCCGGCTCAAACAGCCTTGATTTCTTAACGGTTGATCCGGAAAATTTCTAGCATTTTTTATTCAAGGCCATAACCAGCCTTCGTTTGCGAACAAGATAATTAATCCTAAATATTTTTTTCAACATACTAATCTGGTCAATCTTTTGGCTTGTTAGCTTTTACAACTTCTTCAACATCCATATAGCACAGCCGGTATGACCGCTAT
>JAYTTM010001112.1:0-3373 GCA_043745055.1 Chitinophagaceae bacterium
CCTCACAATCAACCCTTATCAGCAGCCGGTGGCCAAAGCGTACTTTTTCAATATCGAGATACAATTGTAAGTAATCCAGTTCCTCCTGCAAACTCAATAATTGCCTGCTTTCATTCCTTATGGTGCCCCGCAAAAAATCAGATAACTGTTGTATCATGTGCCTCGCTTTTTCGGGCTGTTGCCCGGTAAGTGCACTAATGGAATTAAGACTGTTGAATAAAAAATGTGGTTGCAGTTGCTGGCGCAATTTGTTTAATTCTGCTTCTTTGGCAAGTTGCTCCATTGCTATCCTTCGTTCATTTTCTTCCTGCTGCTCTTTTTGAGAAAACCATAAAATGCCTATCACAGTAAAACAAACAATCATTAAGAAGGCTGCTGCAAACCTTATAGATGATGATTGTTGCAATAGTTGAATGTAGGCTGTATCCTTTTGGTACAGGCCTTTCAAAATCAACTTTACAAGCAACAGCCAGAGGCCACCTAAAGCAGATCCCATCAATAAAACATACAGGTATTTTTCTTTTTTTGGAAGATAATACTTCAGGTTATTAAATACCAGCAGGCAACAGCCTGCCAATAAAATATTGCTCACTGCTGCATCTGCCAGAGCCATTACTGCAGGTATGCCGGCATTTTGCAACAAGGTAACCTGAAACACCAGCCATACAAACCACCATGTTGCAAATAATATCAAGGCGGTTGATTTTGTACTGATATTTACACTATAATTATTATTTACCAACGTCAGTTTCATTTAATCTGATATAATGAAGAATACCTTTCTCCAGCAATGCCTTTGATTGTTGCTGTGTTGTACGAATGTACATATCTGCATCTGTTTCTTCATTTATTACCGACCATATTTCTTCACCGTCCATTATATTACTTACAGCACTGATATCACTTACATCAATAAATTTCCAGCATAGTTGTATGTCATTGTATTGGACGGTAGTTGCTTCCCTTTCGCCTATAAGTCTTGCTTTTTGAAAAGCATGTAATTCATCCTCGGCAGTTATCATTCTCAACTGTTCATTGAATTGTGCAATGTGCATACCATTGCCGTAAACAAACCGGTAAACTAATTTAACGAGCCACCATTTCATTGCAATTATTTTTAAATGTTTAGATGATTAGTAACTCTTGATTTCGATACCTCCAAAAAGTACCGACCCTCTCAGGATTAGTTTTTTATCCGGCGATAAATTTGCTGAAGCATTATATTTTCTTTTATCATCTACACCATGAAAAACTCCATCAATTTCATTTATAACGATAAAATGTGGAGGCACTATCAAATCAACACCACCAAAAATTACTTCAAATCTTAGTACAGCTTCACCTCTAATATCTGCCTGTGTAAGATCAATGTCGGTGCCGCCAAATACACAGCTTACTTTTCCGCCTTTAAAATCCTTCGATACAATTGTTCTGTTTACACCGCTAAATACGGAGTTGATCCGGAGATAGTCGTCGTCGGATACTGTAGCGCTGTCAAAGGTTTGCTCAGATTGTTGGTTAATGCTGCCATCGAAAATTTTATTATTTTCATTTGCGCTGTCATTAAACCTTCCAAATTTTTTTGGCCGTAAAATAAATAATACACCTGCTGCAATAATTAGCGTGGGCCAGAAATAGGGTCTCAAGCCAAGTTCAGGTATAAACTGATCGAACAGAAAAAAGCTACCAATTGTAATCAGGATAATCCAGCTATTGTTGCGGAATTGGTGTTTAAAGCCACTGTAAATTCCTACTAATATTAAAATTATTGGCCAGCTAAACAGCCATTGTGGCAACACAAAACCTATATTCCGTAATAGTAAAACTAAACCCACGCCAACTAATATTAAACCGCCTATTACCCGGCCGTTTTCTCTGTTGTTGAAATTTGAATTGTTGTTCATTGTTTTTGTTTTTGTTATACAAATCTATACAGCAATAGCCGCAGCAAAAATGATCAATAGGCTGTTGTAGATAAAATATCGGTAGATAACGTGAATTTGTCGGTGGATTTTTTTAGAATAGCATTCTTAAAATAAAACTAAATAATTGTAAGTTTAAATTCAGGCATTTTTATTTATGGCCTGTAAAAAAACAGGCATCAATTTTATAACTGATGCCTGTTTTAAATTTTTTAATTCAGCTTACTTAATTGGATCTAATATTTTCTTTAATCGATCGCTTAAATCCTGCAGGTGATATTTGGTTGCTTTATCAGCAGTTCCGGGAATAGCTGCATCCGTCAAGGCTTTTAGTTCACGGGCATGTCCTTTTAAATAGGAAAGAATATCTGTTTTCTTTGTATCAATTGGTGCAGAAGCACCTCCAAATGAGAAGGTAAATCCACCACTCAATAAAGTGGGATTTATGATATTTCCCAATCTTTCCACGTACGTTTTTTGCAGATTTCTTCTGAAAATATCAACTGGTTTTTTGCCGGGTAATTCTGTAAATATCATTTGCTTTAAATCTGTGAGCAAGTCAATTACGGTATAAGCTTTATTACCAATAGCTGCTTCAGCATTCAGCATTTTATTCATAGTATTGATGCTCATCATTCTATTTAAAGCAGTTTCCTGTAAGCTTAAAATAGTAGATGTGGCGTTGATGCCGGTTTTAGTGGCGATGTCTTTATTAATAAGCCAGGAGGGTGTTGTAAAAACCTGTTTGTAAATAAAATCTACAGCTTCTTTCTGTGTTTCTTTACTCACATATTCATATACATCACCGGCCTGACTGTTCTTTTTTAATGTTTCATAAACACCACCAAAATTGTATGTAACATGGCCAATGTATCTTCTAAACTGGCCCACCAATTCTCCATACATATCACTTAGTGCTGAATAATCTTCATTGGGTTGTTTTGTCCAGGTGATTAAATTGGGTAAAATACGCTGGAGGTTTTTTATGCCATATGCAGATGCTTTCATGGCATTATCGCCTATACATTCACTTTGGTCTCTTGGATCATCGGGTTGTCCCTGGCGGCCATAATAATATCGTTTGTCTGTTGCTTTAGCTTCTATCCATTTGTCTAAAGTGGGCACTTCTTCTTCAGCAGTTTTAGCATCTGGAATCATTTTATATCCCCACTCAATGGCCCATTTATCATATTCACCAATGCGTGGGTAAATGCCCGCTTTTGATATATAATCTTCTGGTTGTGCTACATAATTAAAGCGGGCATAATCCATTATGCTGGGCGTATGCCCATTGGCTTCTACCCATGCTTTGTTACGCAATTTTTCTACAGGCACGCCGGAAGAAGAACCAAAATTGTGAGGCAACCCCAACGTGTGGCCCACTTCGTGCGATGAAACAAAGCGAATTAAATCTCCCATCAGCTCATCATCAAAAACCATTTTTCTTGCCC
>JAYTTM010001113.1:0-3370 GCA_043745055.1 Chitinophagaceae bacterium
ATCACTTGTATGGTGTAGGGTGTGAAGGTAAGGGTTTGTTTTTTGATGTGATTTTTAGCCTATTGAATTAACATAAACTACATGGGCCTTGGCAGTAGATCTTGCTATTTTATAATTGCATCTATCTCTTCATCACCATCCAAATGATTCATTTGCTGCACAATGTTTCCATAACGGCGGGCAACATAATTACACATTGGTTTTATGGTAAATACTTGGGGGTTTGGTAGGCATGCGGCTATCATGGCTGCTTCTGACTGTGTTAGGTTTTTGGCATCTTTATTAAAATATATTTTAGCAGCGGCCTGGGTTCCAAATATCCCTTTGCCCATTTCAGCTATATTTAAATATATTTCCAATATTCTCTTTTTGCCCCATATTCTTTCAATCATAAAAGTAAAATAAACTTCCAGTCCTTTGCGGAAGTAGCCTCCGCCCTGCCATAGAAAAACATTTTTGGCAACCTGCTGACTAATGGTGCTGGCACCACGTGTTTTTAAAGGATGTTTTTTATTGTAGTTGATGGCTTTCTTGATGGCTTTTACATCAAAACCATCATGGTCGGGGAAAAGCTGGTCTTCGCTTGCAATTACTGCTAACTTTATATTGGGGCTCATTTCATTAAAACTTACATAGTCTCTTTTTAATCCATTACCCTTAAATACACTAACAATCTGTGTAATGGTGATGGGTGGATTTACATACTTACTGAAAAGTATATAAGCAAACTGAAAAATGAAAAGAAAAAGAAAAAGTCTTTTAAGAAAGCGCCAGGCTTTTTTCATACTTTATTATAAATATTTGAATTGCCGGGTGTTAAAAATTATTTGGAATCGATTGTGCCTGCACATACTCCAGTTTATATTTTCTCCCTATCACCATACCCTTTCCGCCTTGTTTGGATAAAATATATCCGAGCCCTCCTAAGGCTATTCCTGCAACCAATAACTCGGGACTGAATTTATTTCTATCTGCCAAAAAAACGATTCCGCTTGCCAGTGTAATAAGTATTCCACCACCCATTAACGCTGCCCCGCTGCCACTTACATCAAAATGCCTTCCTGTAATTGCAATTGAAAAAATTTGATTGTAATGATAAGAATGAAGGTAGCTTCCTAAGGTATCTAAAATATAAACCCCTAATTGCGTCATTACTGGTCTTACAATATATTCTTTTAAAAAAAGTGTGTCTCTTTTTATCCGTAAAATATTTGCTTCCATATACGCTCCGGTATTGGTAGTAAAAGTGATGGTGCCCCCGGAAAAATAGGTACCAATTGTTTTGTTTCTTTTCTTTAATAAAATAAAATCCGATGCCTGGGCAAATGTTATGTAAGTGAAAACGCAAAAAGGTATTATCAGTAATTTTTTCATTTGTAAATTTAAAAAAGACCTATTTAACCTTGGTATAAAATAATCCGAATATTAAAGCTGCAGCAAAAGAAAGTAATATTAAACCCGAAATTTTATTAATCAATGACATATTTTTTTCATTGAGGCTTTTACGAATTTTACCAGCCAATAGTACCTTTAGTACATCTACACTGGTATTAATTATAAGGCAGGTGGTAAAAATTATTATGCGCTCTTTTAAATTATGAGAGGCGGCAATGGCGGTGGCGGTGGTAAGCCAAAAAGCCATCACGGCGGGATTTACAGAGTTTAACACAAAACCGGATAGTACCAATTGTGCATGTTTACTTGTTGTAATTTTTATCTTGTCCTCATCTTCCTTTAGGTGAATTTTTTTAAAGAACAGATAATAAATACCCAGCGCTAATAAAAACAAACTTCCTGCAAAACCAATCTCCTTTTTAAAGTGCAGCAGCTGGTTTACCAGTTCAGAAAACACATTGCTGAGTATTACCCAGAAAAAATCGCTAAGCCAAACACCGGCTACAAAACTAAACCCACCGGCACGGCCATTGTTGATACTTTGCTTTATGATTGTAAATACTACTGGCCCTACAGAAAATACCAGTAAGAGGCTTATGGCAAAACCTTTCAAAAAAGCGTCAATCATTCACTATAAAATTGGATGAAAACATGGTGCCGTGAAGTTAAAATTAAATGCTGATTATTTTTTTTTGTAAATGGGTACAGTGCTGCATGGTTCACCGTACATTATACTTTTAGCCACTGGTCTTAGCAATTTGGTGGCTTCCATATAGGCGGCTTCACCAATAGGTAGTTCGCCGCAACCTTTTATAACAACCCTTTTATCAATAAAATCTGCTAACGGCAAGGCCTTTATATTTTTGATAAGCTGGTTATTTTTTGTTTGTTCTTCACTACCAAAAAATAATTCGCTGGCATTTGGCTGCAAATAACTTGCTACCAACATATACGCCCAAATAGGTATAATGGCATCGGCGCTGCAGGTAACAGCTACTATTTTATTATCGTACAAAGAGGTATTCAGATTTTTTAATGCTTCTCTAAAATCCTTTTCTTTTAAAATAAGGCCCATAAATAAATAATCCTTCAGGTCGAATATTGCTATTTCATCTGTAGGATAATAATCCTCAAGATTGAGGGTAAACAGGGCACTGTCGCTTACCTTATTAATAATTGTTTCGCTCATACTGCAAAATTAGGTGTTCTGTTGAGCATGCGTATTCTCGGTGTTTCGAATATTGAAATATTTAACCTCAAATAGGCTAATTTTTAGTGATAAAATATTTTATCACTAAAAAAGCCCCGGATGAAACCGGGGCTTTAAAATAATATTTGCAAAACAATTAGAATGTTTTACTTCTGTCGTCTTTGATGGTTGCTAATTTTTTCAGCGACTCAAACCAACCTGAATTTATTTGTTGTGATAATGACTTCATTCTATCGGTGGCTTGTTTTGCAAGTCCCTCTGCAGAATCTGCAGGCTTATTTCCAATGCTGTTTATTTTTACTAAATAAACTCCGTTGTTTCCGGTTATTGGTTCAGAAACTTTACTTTGATACATTTTATTAAAAGCTGCGCCAATTACTTTTGGCTCTTGTCCGATACCATTTATTATTTGAGCACTAAATGTAATGGACGAATCTGCACCTGCTGTGCCAACCTGCAGCTGGTATGCTGCTGCTGCTGATTCCAATGTAGGAGCAGCTGTTAACTTAGTTTTTATTTGTGCTGATTTCTTTTCATTCTTAACAAGGTATTCAACCTGCGGCCTTATTGTTTTAACATCGGGTAAACCTTCTGGTTGTATCTTGGCCACAACTGCAACCACAAATTGATCATCTATATTAAATGGTTCGCTTACTTCACCTTCTTTAGCACCAAATGCCCAACGAATTAATTGCCTTGCATCTCTTAAGGCTCCCAATTGGTAATCGTTTTCTTTTATTATAGTTGGCACGTCAATTTTTTGTA
>JAYTTM010001114.1:0-3367 GCA_043745055.1 Chitinophagaceae bacterium
TTGGTAAAGGCAATAATTAAAGCATACGACAAGGATAAAGAAAATGATCCCGGGTTTGAAAGAAGGGGTTAATTAGATTTTTGTATCTATAAAAAATAAGAGGTAGCAGAAAAGCTGCCTCTTATTTTTTTACATTTCCTTTTCTTTTTCAGGCAACAGCGCAATAAGCACAACCATGTTCATGTGCCCGTCCAATTGCCCAAACACCAGAAGGTACAGGCTGTATGCCGGGTAATAAGCCGGCCATCCAGTCTTTTTTAACATCGGCGGGGTTTAATTGTAATTTACCTGCTATAACAGTACTGTTTACCATAATTGCAGCTTCACATACACAGAATAGTACACCACTATCTTGTAATTCATTAATGCCAATAGCTACCTCTCCAAACCCCGGGATTTTATAAGCCCCCTTTTTAGGTTGCCAGAAAGGGTTACGTGTAGCTGCTGTTTTGCTTGCTGGGTCATCGGCCTTAAAATATTCGCCAAATTTATATTTATCCCATAACCTGTCTTCAAAAGCGTATGGTATTGCGTTGTGTCTTAATATCACAACAACCGCACAGTCTTTTGCAGATGATCCTGTGCTTTCATTGGTAAGTAAAAAAACTTTTGGCCAGGCAAAAGGAAATATTTCTTTAGGATGTGTGACATCAAATGCAATGCGATGTTTGCCTTTTATTTTTGCAAACCATGCATCAGGATCTTCAGGTGAAAATTCCTTGTTTTCATTGAAAGATTCCGCTTTTAACTGCAAAGGAAATGCCAGGGAAGCTGCGCCAAAGACTGCGGCACCATTAGCCAATGCACCAATAAATTCACGCCGCTGTGTTGGCTGATTTAAAATATTTTTTTTCATTGTAAAAAGATTTATTGATTTTTTTAAGAGATAAGAAAATTACAAATAAGATTTGCCAGTTGCAAGTAAATGCAGCAGTAATTTTCATTGGTTTGTATTTGCATAGTTGCTATAGAAATTATTATTGTGTAATGACTATCCGCAATTAGGAGCTAAGAGGCGTAGCCTCGGTTAATATTGTAACAACGGGTTTCAACCCGTTGATGAAGTAACAGATAATCTCATGAGAACCATAGGTTCGGCCCATATAAAAATTCAGTAACAGTTAGTTGAAAACATCCAGGTTTATTTAAAGACACAACAATATGCGCCGAGCCTAGGGCTCTAAGATACCTTGTTTCTTTAAACACAACGGATTAAAATCCGTTGTTACAAAATAGAAGCGAGCCTACGGCTCTACAGTTTTTTAATCGATTTGCTCCTAATTGCGTATAGTCATTTATTGTGTATAATTCATTTTAGTACCAAAGCCAACAAATTTTTTATTGCAGTTATAATGCAGTGTTTAACTTTCGGTAAAATATGCATCCATTTAAACATATAGCCATCTATATTTCAGCCAACGAAAAGATAGGGAAACTGGTGGATGATATAAGGGCGGGAAATAATTTTTTATTTGCCAATGGTCTTGAGGAAAAAAGGGGTGCTTTATTTTCGGCCATCGCCATCCGGCAGTTGGTTAAAGAAGAAGTTTTGCATGATCATTTTGTAGTAGCAACCAGCAACCATCATTCCCTTAACACTTCTTCCAGCGGCGAACAGCGCAGGGCTTTGCTGCAACATATACTTACTGCAAATCCGGAATACATAATAGTTGACAATGTTTTTGAGAGTCTCGACGCAGCCGGACAGCAAACAATTGTTGCAGCTCTCAATCAGGTATCCGCTCACACTTTGATTATTCAATTGCTCTATCGCAAAAATGATTGTTTGCCTTTTATTGATACCGTTTGTGTCGTTCATCACGGCGCTGTTATAAATGAACAATCCAGGGAAGTTTTTATGCAATCCGCCGGTAAACAGATTCATTTTTCTGGGGCTACTCCTCCACCTCTTAAAACTTCTGAAATATTGGAAAATACATTGGTAAAAATGGAGTCTATTTCTATTCAGTTTAATGAACGGCCGATATTGCAAAACATTTACTGGGAAATAAAACAGGGTGAATTTTGGCAGCTTACCGGCCCCAACGGCTCTGGAAAAACTACGTTGTTATCAATGATTACCGGTGATAGCGCTAAAGGTTATGGACAGCAATTGTATCTCTTTGGCAAGAAGAAAGGAACCGGTGAAACTGTTTGGGATGTTAAAAAGCATATCGGTTATTTCACCTCTTCCATTGCAGAAGAATTTCCAAGAATGGATTCTGTAGAACGGATGTTGCTGTCTGGTTTTGTTGATTCCATTGGCTTATATACATTACCATCGGGGCAACAAATAAAATTAGCCGGCCAATGGCTCGTGCTGCTTGGTTTGTATGATATAAAAAGACAACCATTCCGGTTTTTATCATTGGCTCAACAGCGGATGGTATTGATTGCAAGGGCCATGATAAAACATCCGCCCCTGCTCATTCTCGATGAACCTACGGCAGGGTTGGATGATGACAATGCGTTGCTGTTTACAAGTCTTATTAATAAAATTTCAGCAGAAACCAGTATGGCAATTATATACGTTTCTCATCGGCAAGAAACTGGCTTATTGCCCGGTAAAATATTTGAATTGGTTCCAAACAAGCTTGGATCAATTGGTAAAGTAAGATGAAAATATTTTTTGTGGCAGGATTATTTTGTAAAAACCGGGAATAAAATCTAGTATAAAAAAAATATCTGTGATCAGCCTAATGTTTTAACCCTGCAATTAAATTTATAGTAAGCGCTACTACAAATGTATTGAGTGCAAAAGACAATAAGCTATGTGCCAATACAGTCCTGCGGATGGTATGGGAAGGTATTTCTACATCTGACACCTGAAACGTCATGCCAATTACAAAAGAAAAATAAGCGAAGTCCAGGTAGTCTGGTTTTTCTTTCCCCGGAAAATCGAGTGGCTTACCTACGCATGTGTCATCTGGTTCTTTAAAATAAAATAAATGGGCGTAATGAAAGGTAAAGATGGTGTGTACCAGTACCCAACTCATCATCATCCCCATCACTGTAACAATTGCAGCAATGGCTTCATGAACGGGCAATTTATCTTTGGAGATCATCAGGAGTAAAACAATAATCATACTGGCAAATGAACTTATCAGGATACTCACCAAAACAAAGAATCTACTGCCGTCTTCTTTATTGGCCCTCTTTTCAATATCAGCAACCGGCAGTTTCGCAAAAATAATCCAGCTGGTAGTAATAAACGAAACAGCAAATACTTCCCAAAGTATTGTGGCTATCAATACCCCACCCAGCTGGCTGTTGCGGATGAAAAAGAAAACCAGCAGCGCCAGGCTAAGGCTAAATAATATCCGTTGCAGCGGGTGCATGTGTAAAAAGATATTGCTGTTTTTATTAC
>JAYTTM010001115.1:0-3366 GCA_043745055.1 Chitinophagaceae bacterium
CTCTCGCAGATAATATGCGGGAAAATACAGCAGTGGAAAATAAGCTGATAAAAGAAAAGCATTACACCATAGCTAACAATGTTACAGCATCTATGCTGCCACCGGTTGCTAAAGATGAGGTGCCATTTATAAGTTTTGCTTCATTGCAAAATGCAGTTACGGCATTAGAAAAAACAACCAACACCTTGCATGAACTAATTTTAGGTGACATGAGTGCTGCCAATAAAAATTTATTGAATAAACATCTTTACCAGGCAGAACAATCGTTGCTTACAAAGGATGGTTTACCCCGCCGCAGCTGGTACAGGCATGCTATTTATGCCCCTGGTTTTTATACAGGCTACGGAGTAAAAACTTTGCCGGGTGTAAGAGAAGCCATTGAACAACGCAACTGGAAAGAAGCACAGGAGCAGATAGGAATTACAGCAGCTGCCATCAACCAATTGTCAGCTTATTTGAATGATGCGGTTAAGGGAATGTGATTTTTATAAAATAAATAGTGTTTTATTAGAATTCTGCCATAACTCTAAAACGCTTATGGGTTGAGGATTCTAGCGCCTCTCCTTTGGAGTGAGCCTGTCCCGATTTTTTTGGGAGGTTGGGGTGAGGTCATAAAATAAGAGCTGAAATTGCAGACACATAATCGGACAACAATGTTCTAAAATATAAAAATGCTGGAAGTGTTACATACACTTTCAGCATTTTTTATTTATGCTTATCAGCTAAAATTGTGTCTGGGCTTTTTTTAAAAACCCAATATTTTTGTAATGTAAAATTAAAGCCAATTGAAACAAAAATATCAGTAATGATACGGCTAATCTTATAATCTGTTTTTAACCAGGTGGTAAGTAAATAAGTACCGGAAGATTTTAATAGTATACTGCCTGCAACCACAAAAACAAATCTTACTAATTGGTCTCCTGCCGGGTAATGATGTGCTTTGTATGTCCAATATCTGTTAATAGAAAAGTTGGCAACGGCCCCAATAATTCCGCTAAATGCAATTGAAATGGTATAGTGAATATGTAATAGTTCAACAAATGCAATCATGGATCCATAATCAATTAAACCTCCCAAAAAAGCAGCTGCTTGCGCCCTGGCGAATATATTTACATGCTTTCTGTAATTCATTAATTAACTCCTTTTTCAACCTTTTCTCTTTCGTCACGAACATCTCCCAAATCAAGTAATTTATTGGTATCATTGATATTGTTATAAATAAAAATTAAGCATACCAATCCCATACAGTAATTAATAAAGTTGGGTATTATAATTTCCATTACCAAAATAATAGCAACAATCACTCTTAACTCTGTTGGTCCTATATATCCGGCATCTATTGTATATTGATCACTTATTTTATATCTTAACACTGCAATAATCATTGCCCAGCCATAAAGAACTACAAATGAATATGCAAGCAGCTCATTCATGCCTTTTGCATAAATCATATAACCAAATCCCATAAAAATTACGCTTATCCAATCCATAATTATATCAAGCGAAAAACCGTACCATTTGCGTGGAATTTTGCGGTAATAAGCAACTCTTCCATCTAGCGAATCTCCAAACCAATTAATAAATAACCCAACAATGCCTAGCAGCATGTAAAAGGGGGTAATAAAAGATGCCAATATGAAACTTACAAGCACTATTACAGAGCCTACGATAGCAATACCGGTAAGTATATTAGGTGTTATATAGCTCGGGAGTCGTTTAACAAAGTAAAACAGTACTGCACTTTCAACACCTTTTAAAAAGTTCGTTCTTTCTCTGTCCTGGAATAATATTTTCAATTCACTTGTATTTTCAACAACAACTAATTCTCCTTCTGACGCTTGAGGTTCTAACATTTATTTTTATTTAAAATACAAAAAGTTGATAAAATTATATATAAAAAATTATGGATGATAATTAATAACAGCGCTTAAGTTTATTTAAATACAAAACATTTAAACCAAAATGTACATTATTATTCAAGATGTTGTTTAGTTGTACCATGTTAAATTAACCGTATTTCCACGGGGTATGTACAAAGCTGGCCTATCCTGGGTTTAACTATTTGTATAATTTATAATACAGTGTCTACCTTCTTAATGTTCGCTATTTCATTATTAAAATGGCAATAGTTGAATATAAATCCATCTTCTTTTACTAAAATAAACAAGCTGTTATTTCCTAAAAACTCCCACCCAGCTATTAATTACAAAAATAACCAGAAAGGATGTTCCTGTAACAATGGCTACAGGTAAATAAAAAAAAGCAAATAAAACTGTTAGTATACCAAGTCCTGTTAATCCAATTGCTAATTTATTTTGAACGCCATAACCACTAAATGACAGTGGGTATTGAATTCTGCCCAATGGCAATGCCATTACCAAAAAGGCGATGCCCGCAATTAGAAATGAAGTATACAAACCATCGTGACCAGAACGTAAAACATAACCTATTAACAGGGCGATACTTCCTGCAAAAAGAGCACCTGCAACAGTGATAGCTGAATTTTTTTCTGTACTGTCCAGCGCATATTTCCCATCTTTATGAAATAGCAACATAAAATTAGCCACCGGATTAATTAGCCAGGAAGTTAATACAAACAACAGGTACAAGCCAACGATGAGGCCTGCTACCGATTCTGTACTTTTATTTTGATTAAATACTGTTGCTAAAATGCGTACACCAAAATACAGTGCCAGCGGAATAATCCACCTTGTCTTTTTCCCCTGATTGTTTATCCAAAAACTGTATTGCAACAGCCATTTATAAGGTGGAATTTTCGACTTTAAAGCTTCCTTTAAACCTTCTTTTGCATTGTGCATATTTGGGTTTATCCGTAGCGCTTCTCTAAAATGAGTAGCCGCAACTTTGTTATTGCCCTTCTCTAAATAATTCCAGCCAATAGTTGAGTGGGTAAATTCATTGTCAGGATCCTGTGCCAAAGCATGTTCCATGGTTTCCACCGCTGCATCGGTCTGTTTCATTTTATTCAATGCAATGGAACGTACGTTTAGGCAGGTAATGTTTTCAGCGTCTGCTGCCAGCCCTTCATTGGCTTTTTCAAGTGCCAGTTTAAAGTTTTTTTCATCACAATATACATAAGCCATCAGGCCAAAACTTTCAGAAAAATAAGGATTGAGTCGGATGGATTGATTTAACTTTTCCAACGCCAGTGTATTCAAATCTTTACGGTAATAGCCAAACGCTAACAGGTAGTAATAATAGCTGCTTTCCGGATCGATGTAGATGGCTTTATTGAGTGTTTCAATCCCGCCGTCAAAGTCCTTTTGATCGTATTGACAACGGGCATACAGCGCAAGTGCCATATCATTATCAGGATCCTGATGCAATGCATTTTTTATTTGCTTC
>JAYTTM010001116.1:0-3362 GCA_043745055.1 Chitinophagaceae bacterium
TTCATACAAAGATCTTACGTATCCGTTGTCAGCATTTAACACATTGGTAAATCCCATAGTGCCAATCTCTGTAGGCCTGTCCTGGTAATCGTTTCCGCCCCAGCCATCATCCGTAGAACATTCCAGCATCAGGCGGTTAAAGCGTCCGCTATACCAGTCGCTGCCATCTGCCAAAGCATAGCAACCATTCACCAGCGCCAGTGCTGCTGGTTCATCTTTAATGGTCTGTGCCTGATCCTGTATACCATACAATTTTTTCTCAAAGAAATCTTTTTTGCAACTGCTTATGCAAACCAGCAATGCTATCGCAGCTATGCAAGTTGTTATAGTTTTTAAGAAATTATTTTTCATAAATTATCTTTTTTATTTTTTTATGATTAAAGTCCAATAGCCAACCCAACAGTGATAGTTTTTTTAACCGGGTACTGAGAAATATCTACACCATTTGCATTGATTGGCAAATCAGGATTATAAATCTCCGGATTTATACCAGGATATTTTGTAATCGTAAATAAATTTTGTGTGTTGATATAAATTCTTGCTCTCCTGATTCCTTTAATTAATTTTTCAGGAATGGTATAGCCCAACTGAATATTATTTAACCTGAAATAATCGCCATTCTCCAAAAACCAGGAACTAAAGCGAAGTAAATCCGGTGTGGCACCATCCTGCACAAACCGGGGATATAAATTTGTAGAGCCTTCACCATTCCATGCTTTATTAGCAGAGCCAGCCAGCACATTGGCACCAAGTGCACCCTGGTTCAGGAATTTTTTTGCAAACCATAATACTTTATGGCCAAATCTTCCATAACCTGAAACTGCTAAATCAAATCCTTTGTATTCTACCCTTAAGTTTAGCCCCAACTCTAATTTTGGGTTCCTGCTACCAAGATATACACGGTCTTTATCATCCAGTACGCCATCACCGTTGGTATCCTGGTATTTAAAATCTCCTGGCTTTGCATTTGGTTGAATCAGGTTGCCACTTTTATCAGTAAACGCATTTATTTCCGTTTGGTTTTGAAAGATATTCAGTACCTGGTAGCCCCAGTATTTTCCTATCTCCTGACCTATTTCAGATTTGGTATAAGGGCCTTGTAATTCTTCTGTAATCCGGTATTGACCCTGTGCATCACCCAATACAGGGTCGCCTGTTAAACCATAGCTATCAAGATAAGGTGTATTGTGAGAAAGATTGGCAGACACATCGAATTTTAATTTGTTTTTTGGTTTGCTTTTATAGCCAATCGTTGCTTCCCATCCTTTGTTTGAAATTTGACCGAGGTTTAATTTTTGTCCGCCGGGTATTCCTAATTCAGGCCTGCCGTTATAATCTGTGAACAACAAATCTTTGGCAGTTCTTTTGTACAGCTCAGCATTTACATACAATTGATTGTCGAACCAGTAAGAATCAAATCCAATATTTTCGTCAATGTCCCTTTCCCATTTTAATTTAGGGTTCGCCGGCCTTGCAACAGTGTAGATTGGATAGCCGGTGCGTGGGTCACCAAAAGTTGCAACATTTACGCTGTTATAAGAAGGGCTCAAAAAATTAAGGTACGATGCAGGGTCGTTCAGTGAACTGTTGCCTATCTCACCATAGCTGGCCCTTATTTTTAAATAATTTAATTTTTTAAAGGATTGCAGGAATTTTTCATTGGTAGCTATCCATCCCACTGATGCTGATGGAAAAACAGCATACTTGTTATTGTTATAAAACCTGGATGAAACATCCCTTCTTACAATTCCTTCTGCAAAATATTTTCCTTTGTAATTGTAATTTAACCTTCCAAAAACAGCACCCCAGGTATCCTGATATTCATAACCGCCGGTGGAAATATAATCTCCCTGCATATAATTGAGGTAATAATAGTGGGAGTTCGTTGGGTCCTGGCTTTTATATCTTGCTGCCGAATTTCCAACACCAAACTCTTTTCTTGCTTCATATCCTGCTAACAAACCGAAAGTATGATCTGCGCCTAAGTTATAAGAGTAATTAGCTGTCTGCGTCCATATCCAGTTAAATGCATTACCTGAATTACTGTAAGCATTGTCAGATTTATCTAAAGTAGAAAGATCTGTTGGGTCGAAATTTCTATCAAGATTGCCATTAAAATACCTTGGCGAATACCCGGCACTATAAGTTTGGGTAGTATTGATATTCATCTGGCTTCTCAGGTGCAGGTTTTTTATTGGCGATATATCAATATAGGCAGAACCAATAATGCCAATAGCATAATTTTTATTGAATACTCCTCTCTTTAAAGCTGCAATTGGATTCACATTTCTATCAATGCTTGTTTGGCTAAACTGACTGTACTCATTGTATTGCGGTCTTGATACATAAATCGGTAAAGTAGGTTCAGTACGCACCACCGGCATCAGGTCACCTCTTCCTCCCGGGTTTTCCCAGCTTTCAAAACGAGGGTTTAATGTAAAGCCTATTTTTAAGTATTTGTTTGGGGTAAAATCGAGGTTTAAACGAGCCAGTATTTTTTGCCAGTAGGCATTGCCGACAGTAAAGTTGCCATCAGATTTCACATACCCGATACTCCCAAACGAGCTAAGTTTATCAGTACCACCTGAAAAATTTAAATTGGCATTGATTTGATTGGCAGCCTTCATAGTAGCATTCCACCAGTCTGTGTTGGCAACATTGACTGGTACTACATAAGCAGGATTTCTTCTTTTTTGAATAGCAATATATTCATCTGCACCTGCCAGCTTTGGATTTTGATAAAAGGAGCTTCCGTACGATACATCTGCATCCGTTTGAAACCTCCCCAACCTGCCTTTTTTTGTAGTGATAATAATTACGCCACCAGATGCGTCAGAACCATAAATGGCTGCGCCGGATGCATCTTTTAAAATGTCAATCGTTTCAATATCGCTTAGGTTTACAAAGTTCAAACCCGTTCTTCCCAGGTTTACCCCATCCATAATTACCAATGGGTCGGTACTGTTTTGTAAGGAAGTAAAGCCCCTAATTAATATTTTTTGCGTAGGAGGATTGCTGCCACCACTGTTGGTTACCTGCACACCTGAAGCCCTTCCTTGCAATACTGAACCAAGATTGGTGGATGGCATACCTGAAAGGTCACTTCCCTTAACTGAAGAAATTACACTGGTAACGGCGTTTCTTTTTGATTTGCCATATCCTTTATCAACAGATACTTCAACTTCTGTTAGTTGATTTTGTTTTGGCGACAACACAATTTCCATATTTGCTCTGGCGGGTATTTCAGTTGTATAATAACCAACAGACGTAACCGTCAGAATAGTTCCGCCAGAAATATTTGAAATGGAGAATCTTCCATCTGTTCCTGTTGAAGTTCCTTTTTTTGTTCCTTTTTGTAAAAT
>JAYTTM010001117.1:0-3356 GCA_043745055.1 Chitinophagaceae bacterium
TTGAAAGTGGCGCAAGGGGCGGCATGATTGCACCAGACGAAACTACTTTTGCTTATTTAAATGGTCGTGAAAAATCACCGAAAGGAGCTGCATGGGATATAGCGGTGGCTTACTGGAAAACGCTAAAAACAGATGCCGATGCTCAGTTTGATCTGGAGTTGAATTTTCATGCAGATAATATCGAACCACAAATCACCTACGGTACCAACCCCGGTTTAGGAACCGGTATCTCTAAAAATATTCCTTTGGCCGCCGCTGTAAAAGATGGTGAAGCATCTTATAAAAAATCGTTGGATTACATGGGCTTTGCCGAAGATGAAACAATGCTGGGCAAAAAAGTTGACTATGTATTTTTAGGCAGCTGTACCAATGGCCGAATAGAAGATTTTCGCCAGTTTGCATCCATAGTAAAGGGTCGTAAAAAGGCTGATAATATTACCGCATGGCTGGTTCCCGGATCGCATATTGTTGAAAGCCAGATTAAAGAAGAAGGTATTTTAGATATTCTTACTGAAGCTGGTTTCCTGCTGCGCCAGCCCGGTTGTTCAGCCTGTTTGGCAATGAACGACGATAAGGTGCCGGCGGGTAAATATGCCGTTAGCACCAGCAACAGGAATTTTGAAGGTCGTCAGGGTCCCGGTAGCAGAACATTGCTGGCAAGTCCGCTGGTAGCAGCAGCTGCAGCCGTATCCGGTGTAGTAGCAGACCCAAGAGATTTTTTGTAAAAACTGCACGTGTTCAATATTTTTTGTTCCCTGGGAGATGAAAGTAAAATCATCAACATTGTTATAAAGTAAAAAGTCAAAAGTCAAAAGGCAAAAGGCAAAAATCAAACATCACAAATCAAACATCAAACATCAAACTTCAGACATCAGACATCAGACATCAGACATCAAACATCATAAATCAAACATCAAAATGGCCTACGATAAATTCACCATACTCACCAGTACCGCAGTTCCCTTACCAATGGAAAATGTAGATACCGATCAGATCATTCCTGCCCGGTTTTTAAAAGCTACAGAACGAGCCGGTTTTGGTGATAATCTTTTCAGGGACTGGAGATACAATCCGGACAATACCGTTAAGCAGGATTTTGTGTTGAACAACCCTATTTACAGCGGCAAGATTTTGGTGGGCGGTAAAAACTTTGGCAGTGGTAGCAGCCGGGAGCATGCAGCATGGGCCATTTACGATTATGGATTCCGTTGTGTGGTATCCAGTTTTTTTGCGGATATTTTTAAAGGCAATGCACTCAATATCGGGATACTACCGGTACAGGTTAGCCCGGAATTTTTAGATAAAATATTCACAGCCATCGAAGCCAATCCTGCCACCGAACTGGAAGTAAATCTTCCTGATCAAACCATTACGATTTTGGCAACAGGCGAAAAAGAATCTTTCGCCATCAACACCTACAAAAAACATAACATGACCCATGGGTTTGATGATATTGATTATTTGCACGCAATGAAAGAAGACATTACTTCATTTGCTGCAAAGAGTTTATATTGATTTTTACATACGATCACTTTCAACTATCCTGCATCATCGAAGCGGATACAGTAAAGTGAATATCGGCACACAACCAGCCAACCAACATGAGCCTACTGCAACGATCTATTGAAATAATGGATACCACCCTCCGGGATGGCGAACAAACCAGCGGTGTATCCTTTTCATCTTCCGAAAAATTAACCATTGCGCAACTGTTGCTTACCGAAGTAAAAGTTGACAGGCTTGAAATTGCATCAGCCCGGGTTTCGGAAGGCGAATTTCAGGCAGTAAAAAAAATTACTGAATGGGCTGCCGCCAATGGATTTATTGATAAGATTGAAGTGCTCACTTTTGTGGATGGCGCTACTTCTGTAGACTGGATGTTGCAGGCTGGGGCACGGGTAATGAACCTGTTAACCAAGGGCTCTTTAAATCATTTAACCCACCAGCTTAAAAAAACGCCTGCACAACATTTTAAGGAAGTAGGTGAGGTAATTGCATTAGCACAATCAAAAAATATTGATTGTAATGTGTACCTCGAAGACTGGAGCAATGGCATGCGCAACTCCCCGGAATATGTTTTTCAATACCTCGATTTTCTTTCAACACAACCTGTAAAAAGAATTTTATTGCCCGATACTTTGGGCGTATTGATTCCTGCTGAGACATGCGAATATATTTCTGCTATTGTAAAGCGTTACCCAACTATTCATTTTGATTTTCATGCACACAACGATTACGATTTAAGTATTGCCAACGTAATGGAAGCCGTAAAGGCAGGTGCCCACGGGTTGCATCTTACCGTAAACGGCATGGGCGAGCGTGCCGGAAATGCACCACTGGCAAGCACTATAGCTGTATTGAACGACTTTATGAAAGAGGTAACAACCAACGTTGTTGAAAAATCTTTGTATAAAGTAAGCAAGCTGGTAGAAACCTTTTCGGGATTTAGAATTGCCGTTAACAAGCCGGTGGTCGGTGAAAATGTATTTACACAAACAGCAGGAATACATGCCGATGGCGACAAAAAGAACAGCCTGTATTTTAACGACCTGATGCCCGAACGTTTTGGACGGCAGCGTAAGTATGCGTTGGGCAAAACAAGTGGTAAGGCCAATATTGAAAATAATTTACAGGAATTGGGCATTCAGTTATCCGATGCCGATTTAAAAAAAGTTACGCAGCGGATTATTGAATTGGGAGACAGGAAAGAAGTAGTAACACCCTCCGATTTGCCTTACATTATTTCTGATGTGCTGGACAGTAACAGCATAGAAGAGAAAGTGCAAATTGAAAATTATGTTCTTACCCATTCAAAAGAACTGAAGCCTTCTGTTACATTAAAAATAAATGTACACGGAGAAGTATTTGAAATGCATGCACAAGGCGATGGACAGTATGATGCATTTATGAATGCGCTAAAACTTATTTACAAAAAGAAAAAACTAGAACTTCCATTGTTAACAGATTATACGGTACGCATTCCACCAGGTGGTAAATCGGATGCTTTGTGCGAAACCATTATTACCTGGACTAATAACGGCAAAGAATTTAAAACACGTGGCTTAGATAGCGATCAAACAGTTGCTGCTATTAAGGCCACACAAAAAATGTTGAACCTGATTTAAAGTTTAAAATAATAACATGGCAACAAAGCACATTTTAATAGTTCCCGGAGATGGAATTGGACAAGAAGTAACCGCAGTTGGTAAAAAAGTATTGGATATGATAGCGGCAAAATTCAATCATGAATTTACCTACGATGAAGCATTGATTGGCCATGCGGCAATTGAAGCAACCGGCGATCCATTACCTGCCGAATCATTGGAAAAAATGAAAAAATCCGATGCTGTTTTATT
>JAYTTM010001118.1:0-3355 GCA_043745055.1 Chitinophagaceae bacterium
ACCTGCAGGCGGCGGCTGTAAACATCCACTACTCTTGCAATTTTACTGAGGCCGGTAATCCATCCATTGGGAATGTAGGCCACGTGAGCCTTGCCGTAAAAAGGCAACATGTGATGTTCACACATGCTATACAATTCAATGTCCTTTACAATGACCATTTCACTCACCTCTTCATGAAATTTGGCAGAACTTAAAATTGCATTGGCATCCTGGTTGTAGCCTTGCGTAAGAAACTGCATGGCCTTGGCCACACGTTCAGGCGTTTTCTCCAGCCCTTCTCTACCAGCATCTTCACCTAAAAGGCCCAATGCTTCTTTGTAATTTTTTGTAAGTCCTTCGGTAATATCCAGATCGTACTGTTCTATTTTTTTGTAAGCCATTTTAAAATTTCTTTTATAGTTAATATTTATGCAGGGTATTCTACAAAATTGCGTTCAGTTTCAAAAAGCCGTATCTGCAAATCATATTTAACATCAATTTTTGCCCTGAGAATTTTGTAAATAACAATTACAATATTTTCTGCTGATGGATTTAACGCATTAAATTCAGTTGTATCCAGATTGAGATTTTTATGATCAAATCTTTCCAGCACATTAAATTTAATTATGTCGCTCAGCAATTTCATATCAAACACATACCCTGTTGAAGCATCCACTTCACCTGTTAATTTTACAATTAACTCATAGTTGTGCCCATGATAATTTGCGTTGTTGCATTTACCAAAAATGCTGGCATTGGTTGCAGCATCCCACAAAGGATTATTAAGCCGATGGGCTGCATTAAAATGCTCCTTTCTAAAAACGGATACTCTGTTTACCATAAAATATAAATTACACTTGAAAAAAAATTAACGATAACTTTTTGATATCAATAAATTATAAATAGTACATCAAGATATCGAAGTGAAGATATAGCAGAAGTGTGCTGCTCAATCTCCTAAAAATACTCTACCAATTACAATAATAAAGATCAATTGTTTGGTAATGTGAAAAATTAATCTCCGAAATACTCCACATAAATACGGGGTGTTTCATACAATTTTAAACCATGCAGCAGAACACCCGCAGGCAAATGAGCTTTCAACTGGCTCCAGATAGCTGTAATTAAATTTTCTATTGAACATAATTTGCCTTGCATAAAATCGACATCTATGTTAAGGTTTTTATGATCGAGCTTTTCAATTACATACTCCTTTATTATCTGGCTTAGTTTTTTTGCATCAAATACAAATCCTGTATCTGCATCCGGTACACCCTTAATGGTTACATATAATTCAAAATTATGCCCATGCCAGTTTTCATTGGCGCATTTGCCAAATACTTCCTCATTTTTTTCTTTACTCCACGATGGGTTAAAAAGTTTATGAGCAGCATTAAAGTGTTCTATCCGGGTAATATATACCATATAAGGCGCTAAAAATTTCGGCAAAGGTAATAGCTTCCTGTATAAATGTACCGCATAAAACCGAATTTTGCAGGATGTCGATTTTAATAGTAGCTGCAACTGAATATGAAATTGCCCCATTCATACATCTTGATTTACCGGTAGATATTTTATTAACAGGCGTGGGTGCTCCTGCAGCTATTTACCAATTGCAAAAAAAACTGAAGAAAAAAAAATATATATCCGTAATACAGGCTGGTATTGCAGGCTCTTTTACTGATAGCCTTGCATTAGGTGATACAGTGATTGTAGAAAGGGATTGCTTTGCTGATATTGGCATAAGTGAGCAAGGGATATTCACTTATATTTTTGAAACTAACCTTGCAAACAAAAATGAATTCCCATACATTGACGGATGGCTGGTAAATGACAACCTGGTAAAAGAAAAAGTATCACTGCCATTGGTAAATGCCGTTACCATTAATACCATCAGCGACAGTATAACACAAAAGAATATATTGTTACAAAAATTTGATGCACAGATTGAAACGATGGAAGGTGCTGCCCTGCATTATGTTTGCCTGCAGGAAAAGGTGAATTTTCTGCAGCTTCGCAGCATCAGTAATGAGGTAGGCGAAAGGGATAAAAGCAAGTGGAAAATGAAAGAGGCCATCTTTAATTTAAACAAGGAACTGGTGAGGTTGTTGGGATGATTAATGTTGAAGGTGGTTGAATGTTGGGTTAGGTTTAAAAATACTCTCCATAATTAAAAATAAAAAAAAATACAAATTAAAAATTACAAATGAAACTAACGCTTGGCATTTCTCCCTGCCCCAACGATACATTTATTTTTGATGCCTGGGTAAACAATAAAATAGATAATGAAGGCATTGAGTTGGAGGTTTTGCTGGAAGATGTGCAAACGCTTAACCAATGGGCTATTGAAGGCAAACTGGATATTACTAAACTTAGCTACGGAGTACTGCCGTTGGTGCTGCATAAATATTTGGTGTTGAATACTGGCAGTGCTTTGGGTACCGGAGTAGGTCCTTTATTAATTACCAATTACGAAGTGGGAATAACAAATGTGGAAGATTATTTAATAGCCATACCCGGTGAAAACACAACGGCACATTTACTTTTTTCAATGGCATATCCCAATGCCGGCAACAAAGTTTTTTTGAGATACGATGAAATAGAACGTTTTGTGCTGGAAGGTAAAGGAATGGGGGTTATTATTCATGAAAACCGATTTACGTATGCATCCAGGGGTTTGAAAAAAATTATTGATCTAGGCGATTTCTGGGAGATAAAAACTGGTAATCCGATTCCATTGGGAGGTATCGTCCTTAAAAGAGAAATTGATCCTGTTATTCAACATAAAGTAGACAACCTTATCAAAAAAAGTATTGAATATGCTTTTTCAAAATATCCGGAGCTGAATGACTACATCAGATTTCACTCGCAGGAAATAAGCGAAGAAGTGATGAGAAAGCATATTGATTTGTATGTAAATGAATATTCTATTGATCTTGGTAACAAAGGCAAAGCCGCTATTAAAGAATTGTTAAACATATCAGAAAAAGTATATAATAAAAACATTCAGCTCCCCGATCAACTATTTTTATAGCACAAGCCAACTATAAAACTGTAATGAAAAAAATTGTCCCCCTGCTATTAATGCCTGCTTTTATTTCATCCCTGGTTTATGCTCAAACAAAATCCATCAACAAAGATGAAATAAAAGTTTTTGTAGATTGTAATGCCCGATGCGATATGAGCTTTATAAAGACGGAGATTAATTATGTTGACTTTGTTCCTGATCGTTTTTTAGCCAATGTTTACATTATGCTTACATCGCAAAGCACCGGCTCCGGTGGCGAAGAAATTAAATTATTTTTTGGAGGCCAGGATAATTTTAAAGGAATGGAGGATACCTTACAATTATACAGAACAAGCGTTGATACAGATG
>JAYTTM010001119.1:0-3336 GCA_043745055.1 Chitinophagaceae bacterium
TGTTATCTTTGGCTGCGGTTCGCTATCAGCTTCGGTTGTGGGCTGGACAAGCATCGCTGAACTTTTGTTTGTTACCTTTTACTTTTATATCTTTATTCACTAGCGGTTGGGGGCGGACACAGCAATGAATTCCCTGCCTGCAGCAATACCCGACCGTTGGCTGCTATATTATTTGACCCTCTAATTTTAAAATCAGACTTAAACTCGGTATATGAAATTTTTGATTTCTTTCATTTTTATTTTTAAATGTAGTTTTTCTTCAGGACAAGATGCACCTTCAAAACTTGGCTCGTATATAGTAGGCAAAACAACTTACGCTGATTTTAAAACATTAAATGGATATACAGGTAATGACAGAAATATCATAGAAACAAATGAAGAACTTATAAATGCAAAGGTTTCAGCAAACAAAGACTATTTTCTGTATTCAACTATTTATGAATTACACCCAGACTATACAAAAGAGATTCCTACAAACCAAAATATGATATTATCAAATGACAGCACGGTTTCAATTTTCATAAATCAATTGAATTTCGATACATACTGTGTAAATAATGTTTTTTTAAATTTCTTTAATGACACATTAGTAAGTATAAGTTACGATGGAGCCGAAAAAGTTAAAGATATTCTACTTGATAAATACAAAAAAAAAGGAACTTTAGGTAAAACAGAATTCTCAAAGTCCCTTTGTAAAAGAAAAGATAAAAAAGGGAAGCCACTTCAAGATGAAAGGATGTCGCTAACGTTTTTTGAAAAAGAGCCAGACATATTTACCGTGCTATCACTATTTCTAAACTTTGATAGCGATTGTGATTTTTATCAATACATAAACCTACGAATTTTTGCATTCTCAAAATTTGAGTCAATCTACAATTACTCATTGAATTGGAAAAAGCAAAATGAACATTTATATTATGACGAGAAAATTAAACTTAAAGAAAAGGAGAAAAGTAATTTATAATTTGAAACATCCACATACAAGTGAAGTCCAGCAAACCGTTTAGATATGGACAATGAAAATCTCTCTACATCATTTTTGAGTATTAAGTCAAAACTCAGCTTAACTGAATACTTACAACAAGTATGCTCTTCTATTATTGACAAAACAATTACTAAAAAAGCAGTTGAAGAAATATTAAAAACAAATGGCATCAATTATTCACTTGCTAAAGTGGATTTCCTTCATTTAATTTTTGAATACATAAAAATCACATTGGAAGACGATATTCTGACAGCTACTGAAAAAGAGAATATAAAGTTTCTTAAAATTTTATTTCAAATTCATCCAGGCGACTTTTACTTTCACAATAAAAAAGAGATTGAGGCAACAATTTCTTCCCAGCTTTCAAGAATATATCAAGACAATTATATCAACGACGAAGAAGCACTTTTAAAAGTTGATTTACAGGAAATTTTTGATTTAAGTTTTGACGAAATGAATGATTATTCAAAAGTGGAGGCATCTATTTCAATTCAAAAAGGAACTGACCCAAAACATTTAGATGTTTTTTTCACAAACAAAGAGTATTTCAAATTAAAATAAACAGAAATGATAAAAAAAGCAAAAGGATTTTCATGGCTTTTAATTTTGTTTTTAACATTGGGAGCAAATCAATCATTTGGACAAACAAAAAAGAGCAAGTCAAAAACTCATAAGACCAATAAAATACGAGGTAGTTCTTCTAACAATGGAGATTATTACAATGGACACAAAATATATACAGGACCAAGAGGTGGACGATATTACATTAATAGTAACGGAAATAAAACATACATTTAATAAAAAGGATTACGGAAGACACAAGCATTAAATTCGCCGAGAGAAATACAGCAGCCAACATGGGGTTTTGCAATATTGGGGCAGGTTGTACTGCCCAGGCATTTTATATTTACTGGGCTGCTGTACGGGGCTGGACAAGCAACCCTCGTCTTTTTGCTGTTACCTTTTACTTATATATCTTTATTGGGCAGCGGTTGTAGGCTGGACGTTAAAACGTCCAGCCCTGCGGCAAGCCCTGATCGTTGTGTGCAACCAATTTGAAACTCCCTAATTGTCAAATATGAATGATTTTAGAAAGCATAAAAACAAACTGATTGCTGGACTTATAAGTGTTATTATTCTAACTCTAACACTTTTTGTGACAAAGTATTTTAATGCAAAACCGAATACCAGCAACTCTAATTCATCCGACAGTTTGAGTAAAGTCATAAACTCACCAATAACGACCAATATCTCAAAAGACAGTTCTCATATTACATCTACACAAGTAACACAAACTAACTCAAACAATGGTGACGTAAATAATGATTTTGTAAGTGGGAACAAAGTGGTTAACCAAAAAACAGTAGTAGTTAAAGAAGATAAAAAACCAATCAAAAGAAGCCCTTCTAAAAATGATATAAATCGAATTACCTCAATTCCTGCTGACTACCTTATTGACTTAAACTATTCTTATACAAATCACGAATGCCAGAATTATGGTGAGTTATTAGGTGAAAAATTAAAAGAACTTGGTTTTAATTATCAAACCTCAATGTATGGACAACTTAGTACAAATACTTATGACCCGAGATTTGAAATTAGAATTGACAACACAAACCGAAAAGCTGAAATAATTGTACACGTTTTAAGAGAAAATTAAAACCACAACAACTAACCATCCAATTAAAGCCGCCCATTCAACAAAGGTAAGCCAATCACTTTTTTCGCATCGACAATTCTCTTTTTGGCTGCACACAACAAATGTATTGCCACAAGGCTGGCTTGACGTTGATACTTCGGCTGTATCGCTTTGTGGTGCTTCGGTTCCGGCAGACGGAATACTATTGTGCTTCATAATTTATCTTTTACTTTTTGTTTAAAAATTAGCTTCATATCCGGGCAGGACAAACATCGAATGCCAGCCCTGCGGCAATACCCGACCGTTAACTGCCATGCCGCCGCAGGCGCAAATCCGGGCATTTGTACAATTTATTTATTTATTTGGTGCCAGTTGTATTAAAATTTGTTTTTCAGCCTTGGTTTAAAGCCGGGCTTTTCCCGGAGCATTTCAATTACTTAAGTTCCTATTTTTATTCAATCATTTTTATACAAATAGTATTTTTTGGCACAGGCAGTTAACAAGTGGTTTGCCGCAAGGCTGGCAGGATTACTATGGCTCCACCAAATTTTTTTTTACTTTTTTTTGATAGTTATCAACCTGCTTTTTTATAATTATTCACATACGGTGTTCTGCTATTCACAACAGATACTACCCTTAGGAGCATTTTGTTTTTAATGGCGTTCATAATTTTATTGTGGTGCTTGCCTTCGATTTTTTTACGTTGGTAATA
>JAYTTM010001120.1:0-3333 GCA_043745055.1 Chitinophagaceae bacterium
TTTGTGTTCATCGTAGTAAGTAATATTGGTATCAATTGAATACCAGATTTTGGCAGCATCCTGCTCCAATATACCCGTTTCATCAATAATTTCAACAAAAGGAATGCTACTGCCATCCATAATTGGAATTTCGGGGCCATTAACTTCAATCAGGCAGTTATCTACGCCCATACCTACCAATGCAGCAAGTATATGTTCAACGGTACTTACTTTTGCATCTCCCACTTCTAAAGTTGTACCACGGGAGGTATCCGTAACCAGATCGCAATCTGCTTTTATAATAGGCATCCCTGCTAAATCTATTCGTTGAAACTGAAATCCAAACCCAGGGTTAGCTGGTTTTAAACACATATCAACATTGATACCCGTATGCAGACCAGTTCCTGAAATATTCACCGGGGCTGCCAGTGTATGCTGTTTATCGGGGTTAAAATTTACATCCATGATCAGTATTTTTTGATAAAAGTGTCGCAAAGATATTTTATTTTTTGTGAGTGAAGCAGTGCAATTAAAATTGAGGCTGATGGGTAAGAAGCAATGGGCAATAAACAAATTTTAAAGGGCAAGGGCGAAAGCAATGGGCGAATTGACAACAACTACTGCTTCGAATGAACCAATGTGATTTACCACCGATTCTAATAGCTGCACAAGTGATGTTGGTAAGATTTTATAACCTGCAAAGTTCAACCCATCAAAGGTATCATCCGTTTAAACAAGCGAATTTATTGGACGTTTTTTAAACAGTGGCTATTTAAAAAATCAATCTGCAAAAAATGGCAGCAATTTTATCTCACTCCGGTAAAGGATGATTTTTTTGCTGTTTTCCAATTGCTTCAGCAGTCTTGAAATTACCACCCTTGATGTGGCCAATTCATCAGCAATCTGATTATGAGAAACTTTAATAACACTTGAACCTGTGTGGCGTTGCTTTTCTTTCAAATAACCAATTAATCGTTCATCTAACTTATGAAAGGCAATGCTTTCAATTGACTTTAATAATTCTATAAAGCGTTCATTAAAACTACGCATAATGTAATTTTTCCAGCTGGTGTAGGCACATAGCCATTCGTCCAGTTTAATATGCGGTATGGCTATCAATTCCACCTCATCTTCTGCAATGGCTTTTACTTCACTTTTTTTTGCTTCTATACAGCAACTATAAGCCATCGAGCAACTTTCACTGCTCGAAAGATAGTAGAGCAAAATTTCATTGCCATTCTCATCTAACCGCAATACTTTGATTGTTCCTTTTATGATAATCGGCATCATACGGATATACTTTCCATAATCCATTATTATATCGCCCTCTTTAAAACTTTGCCAGGTACCAAACTGCTGTATCTCCTGCAGCAAAGCAGGTTCAAATAAAGCTTGCAGCTTGTCAACATTTATTGTACTACTCATAAATTAGCTGATTGGGAGAATACAAATTTACCCATTAATAATAGTTTAGTAATGAAGTTATTTTATATTCTGTTTAATGGGTTTAGAAGGGTTAGATGAACCCCTTAAGAAAAAACCAATAAGAATATATACAGTCGTGCAGGGCTAAATAAACGATGGATGCCTGGATAAAATGATTTTTTCTTAGCTGCTGTTTGAGTTAATTATTTTTGATACCAGCTTTAGTTCTTTGTGGCGTCATCGTTGTGTCACTCTCTTGTACGGCATACCTTTTTTGAACTTTAATTATGCAATAAGATAAATATTTTAATTAAATCAAACAGCTTATTAATTAAATAAAAAACAGAACGGATGGCTAGTTAGTAATTTAATGAGGTAATTTTTCCCTAAAATATCCATACACCCATGTACCTGCAATGGCACTTAACAAGGTAACCACAATGACTGTGGCACCGGTACCAATTTGTGCATACAACGGACCCGGACAAGCACCCGTGATAGCCCAACCTAAACCAAAAAGTAATCCGCCATAAATTTGTCCTTTATTAAAACTATGCTCTTTAAATTCTATTTGTTCGCCGTAAATTGTTTTTATCTTAAATTTTTTGATGAGCCAAACTGAAAGAGCGCCTACCACAATAGCACTGCCAATAACCCCGTACATGTGAAAGGACTGCAACCGGAACATTTCCTGAATGCGATACCAGCTGATGATTTCAGCCTTTACAAATACAATTCCAAAAGCAATACCAACCAGCAGGTATTTTAAATTATGATACCATTTATGGGCTAAATGGCTTTCATTTATTCCCATAGTACCGGGTGAACGAACTTCAAAATCTGTATTGGTAGCCGTTAACATAATGAAATTTTTAAAGTGAAAGAATAAAAGGAAGTATTAGGTTGGCCATAATAAACCCACCTGCCATAAAACAACAGGTTGCTACCAATGAAGGCCATTGCAAAGTAGACATCCCCATTATGGAGTGGCCGCTTGTGCAGCCTCCGGCATACCTTGTACCAAACCCTACAAGGAAACCTCCCACCACTATCATTGAAAAGCCTTTTACTGTAAGCAATGCCGGCCAGTTGAATAACTGTATAGGTAAAAGTCCATTGTAATCCGTAATGCCATAACCAGCCAATTCGGTGGCGAGCTTTGGATTTATTTGTATGGGTGCAGGGTTGGCTAACAATTGGATAGCGATAAAACCACCCAGTAAAATACCTGCAACAAAAAACAGGTTCCATAATTCTTTTTTCCAGTCGTATTTAAAATAGGAAATGTTTGCAGGCAGGCAGGCTGCACATATATGGCGCATAGAGGAACTGATGCCAAAAGATTTGTTTCCGATAATTAAGAGCACGGGTACAGTAAATCCTATTAATGGTCCGGCTACATACCATGGCCAGGGTTGTTTAATCCATTCTAGCATACAATTATTTATTTAGCAGGTTTACTTTTATTGTGGCGCTAAATTAAGCGCAATTCATTTTTTAACTAAAAAAAAAGTAACACAACAAATAGGCACTTAAAATTGCAGTTTAAAAGCTGCATGATATCAAATTACAAAACGGAATTAAACTAACTTATTAAATGTATTGCTTAATTACACTAACCAACCCTCTTTTAGGTACAACGCCACTTTGCCTCCACAATATTTTCCCCTTCTTAAACAATATTAAAGTAGGTACACCCTGCACTTCGTAAGCACTTGCAGCTTCCGGATTTTTGTCAACATCTACTTTAAAAATACTGGCTGTATCGCCAATTTCAAGCTTTACTTCTTTTAAAATGGGAGCCATGGTTTTACATGGTCCGCACCAGGTAGCAAAAAAATCTACCAGCACCGGCTTTTCTGATTGTATTAATTCGTTAAATGTCATTTGGTTGATTTTCATTTTTAGATGAAACAGGTGATTTGCTTT
>JAYTTM010001121.1:0-12455 GCA_043745055.1 Chitinophagaceae bacterium
CTCCAAATGGTAGTACCCATACCAACATTTTTGTAGATTTCGGCAAATTCAACTTCTACTTTATGGCGCTCAAATAAGTTGTATTGCGGCTGTTCCATAGTAGGGCCAATCAACCTGAATTTTTCGGCAATGCGGTGCGCTTCCATTATTTCTACACCGCTCCATTCGCTGGTGCCCCAGTACAAAATTTTACCTTGTTGCAACAGATGATTCATTGCCCAAACTGTTTCTTCAACAGGGGTGTTTTTATCGGGGCGATGGCAAAAATATAAATCTAAATAATCTACCTGAAGGCGTTGTATTGCTTCGTTACAAGCTTCAATTAAATGCTTCCGGCTGTTGCCTGTTTGGTTGGGTTTATTGTCTTTACCCCGCCAGCCAAAAAATGCTTTGGAAGATACTATGTAAGAAGTACGATCCCATTTTTTCTTTTTAATAACCCTGCCCATCATTTTCTCACTTTCACCCAGGGCATAGGTTTCTGCATTGTCAAAAAAGTTGATGCCATTATCGTAGGCAATGCCCATTAATTCTTCTGCAACCTTATCATTAATTTGTTTGCTAAAGCTAACCCAGCTGCCAAACGACAGTGTACTTACCTGCAAGCCTGATTTTCCTAATCTTCTGTATTCCATAAAAATATTATTGTGTTTAAATTGAAGGTACAAAAGGCGGTAATTATATCTAATGCCGCTGTATTAAAATTCCTTAATTAGGAAACTCTGTAGAATTTACACGTATTGTACCAACAGGGTTCACAACATTCCATTCCTGAAAATCTTGCCTGGCCTGCATAGCTGTGCCATCAATTATCCGGGTTTTTTGTCTGATACGCACCGGCTTATCTGTAAAGAATTCGGCTCCGGTAATACTTCTGTCCCAATACAATTCATCACAATAAAGTGTATCGCCCAAAATATTTATTATCCTTACACTATCTTTTAAAAACATCTTGCTCTGGCTGTCTTTATACCTGGCATAACGGGCATCCATCTTGGTTTCCACGCTATCGTTAATACCATAAAAATCTACGTGCATGCCTTTGGGGAACTCTACATAAGTAACAGTATCCTGCACCCTGTACATTATTGGACCGGTTAATATTGCTTTTCTTTTTCCATTAACTGTGTAATGAATCACTACTTTTTTTGCCTCATCTTTACCAATACCTTTTGCGTTGATTGCTTCTATTGCTGCCAGTTTGTTTTCGCAACTCCATAAAAAAAAGCAGCCTGTGGCTAAGGCTGCAAGTATATTTTTACAAAAAGGTATTGTCATAGGTCTACCTGTTTTTAGTTAATAGTATTTAGATCTGTTGAACCACAAATCACCTAGCGATAAACCTACAGAAATTCTGAAAATACTTTCCCTGGTGTTGGATTTTTTATCACCACGACTACCAAATTCAATGGCAGTATTGAGGAAGGATATCTGGGTTTCGTAAAAAGATCTCCGTAGTTTAAGTGGAAATCCGGCACCCACCGAAATGCCAAATTCCGGAAGATCGTTGCCAACATTTATATAATCACTTCCATAATAAAAGCCGCCCCTGTATTTAACCGCTCTAAAATAGCTTTTGATATTATTTAAGCCGGCAGGATTGTATTCTGCTCCGGCACGAATTTTCCAACCATCTTTCACCTGGTCTTTCTGACCAAAAAAACTGTATTTACTCCAAAAGCTTTTTTCATAATCTAACCCAACCAACCATCGGTTACTGCTGTCTTTGTAAGTAAAACCAACAGCAAAGCTGGATGGATAGGTCACTGTTCCAGTCTGCGTTTTATGGTATACACTATCTATCCTATAACTAGTACCAGAGGGGTCATATTTTACAGTTTCTCTGATGGTGCTTTGGGTTCCGTTCATAGTTTGGGTAAGATTGCCATAAGCACCCAGGCGAATAATAGATTTGCGTTTTGTAACAATTTCATATTGTGTACCCAAACTAAAAAAGACGCCTCCAAAGTTTGTTTTGCTGGCCGAATTGGAATTATAATAATTAACTGTATCGTTTAAAAAAGTAAGCTTTGTGCTATACTCTTTATTCCCAAACCTATATCCGGAATTAAAACCGATATTAAATTTCTTATACCTGATACCTGCTCCAAAGTTAAATTCACTAACACCGCCGGTACCTTCAAATATTGAAGCTACACTATCTATACCTGGCTTTCTTTCTAATTTTAAAATTTTATAATTGATTTTGGAAACAGGTTTTAGTCCAAAACTCATACCCAGAAAAAGACCTTTTCTATTCAGTTTTTTTAACCTCACAGGCATGCCTAGTTGTATATAAGAAACAATCAGGTTGGTGGATGTAAATTTATCAGGGGGATTAAGGCTTTTTAATGTACGGCTGTCTGCCTCGGCTCCAAATTCAAAAATAGTATTGCGTAGATAGCCAGGTGCTGCATAACTAAGGTTGCCATAGCTTGCCGGGTTAGTAAAATTTACGGATTGTAAATCTGAAAATCCGGCGGTGATGCCACCCATTGATCTGTTAATAACATTCTGGTTGGGAGACATATCGCCTAACCCGTAACGGGAATAAGGAGAGTTTTCCTGGGCCGATGCAGTGTTAAAAATTATACAGGTTAAAACCAATCCAATCCATCTCATCATGTTAGCAGTTATTAACTTCGCTGATTGCGTAAAGTCCTTTGAATAAAAAGTTTAAGTCGGCAAATATCTTCTTTTTAAGGTGACGGGCAAAATAGCCTGCATCTCCCCCGGTTAAAACCACGTTAAAGTTGCTATACCGGTTGCTGTAAAAGTCAATGAAACCGGCCATTTCAAAGGTAATACCTGCAATTACACCGCTCTGTAAATTAGTTTTGGTATCGTACCCAATAATGGGAAAATTGCCCCCATTTGCAATCGGTCCTTCTTCCAGCAAGGGTAATTTAGCGGTAAGATCATGCATGGATTTATACCGCATTTGCATGCCTGGCGAGATGGCGCCGCCCAAAAACTGGTGATATTGGTTGATGAAATTATAGGTAATGCAACTACCCAACGCAATTACCAAATTGTTTTGTTTAGGGTAAAAATGAACTGCTGCTGCTGCAAGTGCTAGCCTGTCTGCTCCAATGGTTGCCGGCTTACCCACGGGTGAGGTAAAATTAAGTTGGGTAAGATGTGATAGTTTGTGAAACGAAGTATGTGCAGCTAAAATTTCTTCAATTGCAGGGTTGTGATTGATAACTGATGAAAGGATGCTGCAATCGGGCTGATAGGTTGTTATTAGCTTTTCGATGGTTTCATCTTTATCATCTGCAAGCAATAGTTCTTTTACCAAAATATCAGCTTCAAACAAAGCGACTTTTAGCCGGGTATTGCCAAAATCAAAACAAAATGTTTTTTTCATTGGAAGAAATTTGATTTTTTTAATTATCCTACATACTATTTTTAATTAGTTATGATATGCATTTATGGATGTTGAATTTTTTAATGCATTATTTCTATACCACCTGCACACTTAATTTAAAAGAATAAATTGTTTAGATAGATGTTGTATAAACTATTTAATTATTCACCTTTTGTTGCTATTATTAATTTATACAGTTTTGCCCATTGCTCATTGCTTATTGCCTATTGTTCATTCCCCACCTCACCATTCAAATCCACTTAAATTTTTAAAATGTCCATTCAATTTTATCTTATTTTTTAGCACTTCCATTTCTGATATTACCGGTAACACTTTTAGCAGGTGTTGTTTCAGGTACTCTTGCCGTTGCAGTTCATGCAATAATTGCAACAGTTCGTATTCTTCCTGCAAACTCATGCCTGCATGGTGTGCTACATCGTAACTCCAAATTTCCTCATCCGGTTTTTTAAAGGATTTGTTTATGTTAAGAACAGTGTGTAATTGCCTTACAGAGACAAGTACTTTCTGCATCAATTCCTTGTTGCCTGATAACTCATTTGCCGGATAACTTACAATTGCACCACTGTATAATTTATCGGGTAAAGTTTTTATAACTTCCAAAATCCGGAACAGCTTGTGACCCCTTGTTTTGATGTCCATTTCGCCATTCTCGTACATTTTTGTAATTTCTACCAACTCTACCACCGTGCCCATTTCGCTAATACTGTTATTGATGACAGAAGGTATTCCAAAAGGCTTTTTATTGTTTTTGCAATCTTGAATCAGTTGTTTGTACCGGGGCTCAAATATGTGCAGGTTTAGCTCTTCGCCTGGATACACCACAATACCTAAAGGGAAAATGGGAATAAAGTTCGTCATACTTGTTCTGAAAATTTTTTCGAAGATAATACGGAATGGCGAATGGTCAATGGTCAATGGTGAATGGGCAATGGGCAATTGTCAATGTGCAATAGGCAATGAGCAATTGTCAATGGGCAATAGGCAATTGTCAGTAAGCAAAGCGCAATGATCAATGATTTGTGGAGAACTACAACCTAATACAATCTTAAACTATCTTAAACCACCTTCAACACCTTTAAACTATTTTCTAAAATCTTAAACCATCTTCAATTCCGTTCAACAGTCTTCAATAACTTTAAACAATTTTCAACTACCTTAAACCATCTTAAACCACATTAAACCATTTTAAACTATCTTCAACCATATTAAACAATTTTCACCCCCCAATGTGGCAACGATACCTGCAACTTATTCAGCAAGGCGATATTAAGGCATTGGCCCGTTGTATTTCTTTGGTGGAAAATGAAGTGAGCGGATATGAGTCATTAATGCAGTCACTTCCACCATCACATACGCCTGTAATTGGTATTACAGGCCCACCGGGTGCAGGGAAAAGTACAATGGTGGATGCGTTGATTGAGCTAATAGTGATGCAACAAAAAAAAGTAGCAGTGCTTTGTATTGATCCTTCTTCACCTTTTAATCTCGGTGCTTTATTGGGTGATAGAATAAGAATGAGTGAGTGGTATAATAATCCAAATGTTTATATCCGGTCTTTAGCAACCCGTGGTTCTTTAGGCGGATTGCACCCAAAAATTATTGAAATAACAGACTTGCTGAAAGCAGCTCCTTATGACTATATCATAGTAGAAACGGTGGGTGTTGGCCAAAGCGAAATAGAGATTGCCGGCCTTGCCGATGTTACCATTGTAACCCTGGTGCCTGAAGCTGGTGACGAAGTTCAAACTATGAAAGCCGGCCTGATGGAGATTGGGGATATTTTTGTGGTAAATAAAAGTGACCGGCCCGATGCTGATGCATTTGTAAAAAATTTGCGATTGATGCTGGCACCCGCTTTTAGCCCCCATCCCCTAAAGGGGAGTTCTTCATGCGTTTCAATAATTAAGACAGTCGCAACTCACAAAAAAGGCATTAATGAATTATTAAATGCTACAAACGAAAAAATTGCAGCACTAAACGAAACGGGTGCTACATTCAATAGTCGACGTAGCTGGTTGCTGGCAGAGAAAGCCTTTTATTTAATACAACAAAAAAGGATGGCCGATGTTAAAAAGACGGAATTAAAAAATAAAATTGAAGCCTCAGGCGATAACTTTAACCTATATAAATTTATACAAAACTATCAACAATGGAAATGATCCCAAACGAAGGACTCCCTAAAGTAGCAGCTACATTCCCTGCCAGTTTAATTCCGGTACCCCAAAAGATATATGCCTGGTGTACTTGCGGCCTAAGTGAAAAACAGCCGTTTTGTGATGGCAGTCACAAAAGAATTGAAAGTACCATTAATGAGCAGGGAGAAACAGTTATGCCTTACAAGAGTTTAAAATTTCAATGCGAAAACGAAGAGGAAGTATGGCTTTGCCAATGCAAACAAACAAAGACTCCTCCTTATTGCGATGGCAGTCATCGTAATTTGCCAAAACCTTAATATGAGGGTGTAAGCTGAACTTATTTAATAAAATGAGTGAGCTATTGCGCTGAATAAAGGGCAAAAAAAAAGGCCGGTATAGAAATACAGCCCGTTTTAAATCCAATATCCTATGAAAAACCAAGATATTAACGCAGGCTTATTAGGGATATTGTGTAAAGGGTGATTATTTTTAAAATATTTTTTGTAAGGATTAATATTAGGTAATTCACTACGTAAATACTTGAAATTATTTATACAAAAATAAAACTGATAAATATAAAACCAAGCTAGACTTAACTGCGTATATAGGGTAGGTTTTTCAAGGATTTGGATTTAAAACGGGGCATGATTTCCATCAAGCCCCACTATTTTTTCTCAAATACCTCGTTGTATTTTTTGTTTCAGCTACTATTAGTCAGTAGAGATTAATAGTCCTCAATTATAAAGAATAGTATTTCCGGAATTCTTTAATACAAGGTTTAAAAATCATCATTCAACGCAAATACAGGTTTTCTGTTCATCCATTTGCCATTGGTAAAGTCGGGGAAATCAACTGTTTGATTGCCTAATTGAATGCTTTGTTCACTAAGCGGTGTAATGGCGCTCCATGCCGCTGCATCATACACATCCATTGGCGTAGCTACTTTGCGCTTAACAGATTCAATAAATGCATTGATTACAAAAAAGTCCATGCCGCCATGGCCTGCACCTTCCGCATCGTAACTGTACCGCTTCCACAACGGATGATCATATTGATCAAGGTATGTTTTGGCATCATCCCATTGGTGTGGTTTGCTAAAACCTTCTACGTAAATCGAATTATTTACATCCATCCATAATCCATTAGTGCCCTGCACCCTAAAGCCCAATGAATAAGGCCGGGGAAGGCTGGTATCGTGTTGCAATAAAATAGATTCACCGTTTGTTGTACTGATATTGGTAGTTACTACATCTCCTAATTTAAATTCCACTTTTGCATTCGGATGATCGGCGCCCCCTTTTTTTACAATGTATTCGTGCATTCCCCTTGCCTTGGTAGAAAAGGAACATAGGTTAACAAACCTGTTGCCCCGGTTGATATTGATGTAATGTGCAATGGGGCCGATGCCATGTGTTGGATACAATTCGCCATTGCGTAAAACGCTGTGGTTTGTTCTCCATTTAGCTTCTGAAAAACCTTTGTCGCCAAACTCAACACCACTGCCGTAAGCCGATTTGCCATCATTTAATTTAACACCCCTCAGGTCGTGCTGGTAACCGCCCTGTAAGTGAATCATTTCTCCAAATAAACCTTTGCGAACCATATTGAGCACAGCAATTACATCTCTTCTGTAACAAACATTTTCCAGCATCATCAGGTGTCCTTTGTAATGTTCTGCAGCTTTTACCACATCCCAATGATCCTGTAAAGTAATGCCCAGCACTACTTCTGTGCCTACGTATTTTCCTGCTTCCAACCCAGCAATACACATTGGGGCATGCCATTCCCAGGGCGTGGCAATAATGATACCCTCTATTTCGGGAAGTTTAATTAAATCTTCATAGGCAAAGTTGCTGCCGGTAAATATTTTGGGTAATGGTTTTTTTTCATCAGCAAATAATTTTTTGGCCATGGTTAACATGCCTTCATCAACATCGCAAATGGCTACTACGTCTGTGTCGGAACGTTTTAACAACAATTCCAGATGGTTTTGCCCACGCATGCCCGTGCCAATAATACCAACTTTTACTTTTTTGGTTTCTGCCAGCAAACTGCCTGTTGGCAAAATGGCAAAGCCTGTTCCGGATATTGTAGTGTTTTTAAGAAATTCTCTGCGATGCATATGGCCTATTTTTAATGTGGATGATAAGAATATTTTTAAATGAATTTCTAAATTAGGGATTTTCGTTGATTGGCATGTTACTGATTGCCTGAAAAACCTGCGCAAGCGTTTGATTAAAAAATAATGTATGTAGCGTACAATTAAATTGGCATTTGAAATAAGCACTGTATTATACGTTTCCTCATTTTATTAAGCAACACAAAATGCACCAATGTATACCAAAAAATCACATCGTAATACTTTGGTATCATTCAAATGCTATAAACTTTTATCTCAGAATTATAAGGTCACTAAAATTTGTTTATCTATACATTTACAAAACCAACACAATTAAAAATAAGCAATGAAAAGTTTTACAATACAGGAAATTAACGACAAATTGAAAGGTGTTTTAATCGGCAATACCACACAAGCGATTACTGGCCCTGAACAATTAGAGCATGCTGCCAATGATCAAATCACTTTTATAGGAGATAAAAAGTATGTGAAGTTGTGGGAAACGTCCAAAGCCTGTGCAGTTATCGTAAATGAAAATATTGAACTGGAGCCAGGCGAAAATAAGGCTATTATTAAGGTTAACAACGCAGATATAGCCATGGCAGAATTACTGGAAATGTTTGTGCCCGATTTGCCTGTTTTTGAAACTGATATTCATCCGGCAGCGGTAATACATTCATCCGCAACAATTGGTAAAGGCTGTAAAATTGGAGCAGGTTGTTACATTGGTAAGGATGTTGTAATTGGCAATGAAACAGTTTTGTATCCGAATGTAACCATCCTGGATAATACCCGGATTGGTATCAGCACATCCATATGGTCAGGGGTAGTAATACGTGAACGAACCATTATTGGCAACCATTGCATTATTCATCCCAATGTAACCATTGGTGCTGATGGCTTTGGTTTCAGGCCAAGTTCTGATGGTAAAGGGCTGATTAAAATTCCTCACATTGGGAATGTAATTATTGGCAATGGGGTAGAAATTGGTGCCAACAGTTGTGTGGACAGAGGAAAGTTTAGCGCTACCATTGTAGGGGACGGTTGCAAAATTGACAACCTGATACAAATTGGCCACAACAGTAAAATGGGCCGCAGCTGTATAATGGCAGGTGCCAGCGGATTGGCTGGTTCTGTTACATTAGGTGATGGTGTAGTTATTGGAGGAGGTGCCCGTATTAATGACCATGTAACATTGGGTAACGGTGTTTCAGTTGGAGGTAACTCTGGTGTAATCAACGATTGGCCTGATGGTGCCAAAGTAATGGGCTATCCAGCAGTTGATGCAAGGGATGCTTTAAAGCAATGGGTTATTTTAAGGAAATTAGTAAAGGAATCTAAAAAATAAAATTTCCTGGAATCTTAAAGCTCAACTTACTTTCAGTTGGTATTTCATACTTCAAAATTTAAATTTCCTTTTCAATAATTAGTAGCAGAGATCAGTACATTTATAAAAAACAACAGTTTGGTTGATTAGCATTATTCTGTTATTTTCGCACAAATGAATACAACCACTTCAATAAAAACGACTACCAAACACATTCCGGCAACGGAAGGTTATTGAGTGATTTATTGAAACGTAACAATACTCAACCTTCCGCAAAAACGGGAGGTTTTATTTTGCCCTATACATTGCTCTAATTAATTTGATGAAATGGTAAGGCAACAAACAGCAATTAAAAAAAGTATTTATTATTAATAACAAATAAAACAACAAAATGAAAGTAGCAGTAGTAGGCGCCACTGGCCTGGTAGGCAGCAAAATGTTGCAGGTGCTGGCAGAAAGAAATTTTCCGGTTACCGAAATTATACCCGTCGCATCAGAAAGATCTATCGGTAAAAAAGTTATGTTCAACGAAAAGGAATATACAGTAGTTAGCTACCAGGATGCTATTGCTGCAAAGCCGGCCATTGCTATTTTTTCTGCCGGAGGTGGCACTTCTTTGGAGCTTGCTCCATTATTTGCAGCAGCAGGTATTACTGTTATAGATAACTCCAGTGCATGGAGAATGGATCCTACAAAAAAATTAGTGGTACCAGAAGTAAACGCCAATGTGTTGACTGCTGAAGATAAAATTATTGCAAATCCTAATTGCTCTACTATACAAATGGTAGTTGTATTAAAGCCGTTGCATGATAAATACAAAATAAAAAGGGTGGTAGTAAGTACTTATCAAAGCGTAACTGGTACTGGTGTAAAAGCAGTGGATCAGTTAATGAATGAGCGTAAGGGCATACAAGGCGAAATGGCTTATAAATATCCAATTGATTTAAATGCAATTCCACAGATTGATGTGTTTCTAGAAAACGGGTACACCAAGGAAGAAATGAAGATGACCAATGAAACTACCAAAATTATTGGAGATGACTCTATAAAAGTAACTGCAACAACGGTAAGAATTCCTGTAATGGGCGGCCATAGCGAAAGTGTAAATATTGAGTTTGAAAACGATTTTGATCTGGCTGAATTAAGAGAATTATTGGGCAATGCTCCTGGTGTAATAGTGCAGGATGATATTGCCAACTTCATTTACCCGATGCCGCTTACAGCGCATGAAAAAGACGAGACTTTTGTGGGACGTATAAGAAGAGATGAAACTCAACCCAACACACTCAACTGCTGGATTGTAAGTGACAACCTGCGTAAAGGGGCTGCTACCAATGCAGTGCAGATTGCAGAATACCTGGTGGAGAAAAATTTAGTGTAGACTATAAACATAAAAAGCTTTCCGGATTGTTTGTCACAAGATGCAAACAGTCCGGATTTTTTTATCGTTTATAATACAACTCAATGCCAATTAGTTATTCTGTTTTTAAATTAACTGCAGGCAAATTTCACTGGGATCGAAGCGTAATAATATCTTTTAATTCAAAATTAACCTGTACATTCGTTTTATTAATCGCTTAATCCCTATTCACTTTCCAATCCTGCGAAACAGCCAGACACCTCTAATATTTCTTTTGCCTTCCAGGTTTTAAATCTTATCCTGTTCATTTTTTTTGAATTTCAATATTCAATATCCTGTTTACAAGTTGATGTTTTTGTGTTGATTTTGCAATACGTTGATAAATTGTAATTTGATTTAACCATCAAAGGAATACCAATTGATATTTTCAAACCATTCAATTATTAATCACGTAAATACAACGTTATGCAAAATGTTTACACCGCCTACACAAAAGTAATAGATGGCACTACTTATTTTTTCGTTAAGGAATTTTTAGTATTTCCTGAGTTGAAAAATGTGCCTCCGGTTTTAGAAAAATACGGTATGCATACTGATTTTGACAAAGCCTGTGTTATAGCTTCACTGCACAACACGCAGATAAAAAAACAATTACTGGCAGAAATGGAAAGCCATAGTCCGTTGGCTAAGGTTATTGAAATTGATAACGCCAGTTACCTTGGAAAAATAGCTTTGGGCAGTTAAGCCCGATGCTGCAATTTTTATTTGCTGCCGTGGTTCCAGCCTTGCGCAACCAGTGCATGTTTGTTACCACCCCTTGTAATTAGATGGGTTCCTTCTTCAGGTGCAGTCATGTAGCCTATTACGCTTATTTGTTCGTTTAATAATAGTTTTTCATAATCTGCCTGTGCAATAGTGAACAACAGTTCATAATCTTCGCCACCACTTAAAGCACATGCTGTAGGATCAAGTTCCAGTTTATAAGCATATTGCCTGGCCTCTTCATTAATGGGTATTTTATCCTCGTAAAGCACACAACCAACATTGCTTTGCTTGCAGATATGGAGTATTTCACTGCTAAGTCCATCGCTGATATCAATCATGGATGTGGGCATTATTTCTGAATCGCTTAAAAATTCAATGATATCTTTTCGGGCCTCCGGTTTTAATAGTTTGCCTACTATGTAAGCCTGGTTTTCCAAATCTGGTTGCACACCTGTTTCTGAATATACTTTCTTTTCTCTTTCAAGAATAGTAAGTCCTAAAAATGCTGCACCTAAAAACCCACTCACACAAAGCAAGTCGCTTTTATTGGCAGTACTTCTTTTTACATATTTATCGGGGGTAACTTCACCAATTGCTGTAATGGAAATAATAAAACCTTTTTGAGAAGAAGTGGTATCGCCACCCACCAAATCAATACCATATTTTTCGCAGGCAGCATATACGCCCTCATAAAACTCATCTAAAGCTTCCAGGCTAAAGCGGTTACTGAAAGCAATACTTAAAGTAATATGAGTAGGAGTTGCGTTCATGGCGTAAATATCACTTAGGTTAACTACCACACTTTTATAACCCAAATGCTTTAGTGGGGTGTACATTAAATCAAAGTGAATGCCTTCCACCAGCATATCTGTGGATACAACTGTTTGCTTACCAAAATTATCAATCACCGCTGCATCATCACCCACACTTAGCAGGGTGCTGGCATTTCTTATTTCATTGTTTTTTGTAAGGTGGTCTATTAAACCAAATTCTCCCAGTGAGGATATTTCTGTTCTTTCGTTGCTCATTTTTATTGCAATTTTTAAATACTAAAAGTGATTTGAATTAAATGTTTTCTCCATTGATAATGCCCAGTAATTCGTCATGAATTTTTCCATTGGTTGCTACAATGCCGGGTTGGTATACGGAATATGGGCTGCCTTTAAAATCAGTTACTTTACCACCAGCCTCTTCAACAATTAAATAGCCTGCAGCACTGTCCCAGGCCTGCAATTTATGTTCATAAAAGCCGTCAAACCTGCCGGCAGCTACCCAGCAAAGATCTATGGCAGCACTGCCTAAACGCCTTACAGGAACACCTTTGCGTATTAGTTTTTCAAATACCTGCAATGGTCCAT
>JAYTTM010001122.1:0-3320 GCA_043745055.1 Chitinophagaceae bacterium
GGTGTGGTGGCAGTGAAGGGGTAGAGGCAGTAATAAGTAATAGGTAGTAAGTAATAATAATGCCAATCAAGGGTTGAACGTTAAATAGCCTTTTTAAAGCGCTCATTTGAAATTTCGCCACAGTTATACCGTTAAAAAACAAGTTTTTTCAAACATTTTTTATAAGTTTGATATAGAGCAGATGGTAAGCCCGTATTTTCTTCATTTATGAAGCTTGGGATGCCATCTGCTTTCTTATTTTCTGCTCTGCTATTCTTGATATTGGTGCCTCTATTGTTAATAACTGATACCTATTTCTTTTTTCCTTTATTTTCTTGTTATTTGATTTTATAGTTTCTTGCGTATCTTTTTGCCTTTCTTCTGCGCAACTTACATTTTTTTGATCTGTTGTAATATCGAAGCCTTTTTTGTTTTTTAGTACCCCATAAATAATTCGCAATAGTTTATGCATGACTACACCCATTGCCTGGTTATGCTTCATCCCCTTTGCTCTAAACCGCGCATAGAGTTGTTTTATCAATGGGTTATGTCTAATACCCGCCAACGCAGTCATGTACAAAACAGCTCTGATTGTGCTTCTGCCTTTCTTGCTCATGTGATTGGCCCATATGCCATCTCCGCTCTGCTTAAAAGAAGGGTGCACCCCAAAATATGCAGATAGGCTCTTAGCTGATTTAAAACGCTCTATCTCTTCTATTTCCAGCATAATGATCACTGCACTTTCTACGCCTATTCCCGGTATGCTGACTATCAACTTAACCTGGTCGTCGTCGTCATAGATCGCTGTTAAATACTTCTTTTCATCCCCGATTAATGCATCCTTATGCAATATTTCTTTTGCCGTTGAAGCAATAACATGCTGAAGCTGTTTACCCACTACCCGATTAGAGACCGATGCCTTTTGTATTAAAGACCGGGCTTTATCGCTACTAACCCCCTTGATATTCTCTAGCTTTGCTGAACCTGCTTTGAGAACACCAGCTGCACTTGGGTACATAGTCAACAACCTCAGTAACCATGTCGGCAATCCGTTTCTGCAATACACTAAAACCTCTGAAAAATGTTGGTACAAAAGTTTTTCCAACTGATTATTTAACTGAACCTTTTGCTTTATCAACATCCTTACATAGGTATTGTGGTGACGGCCTTCCTTAAATTTGCCTTCACCCAGACCCTTAATGCCATATGCTATCTTTTCAGGGAAACAAATCAGATAGGATGCAATGTTTTCAGCACTCACCGCATCTGTGATCGTTCGCTTTAAAGAAGCATCGCTTACCGATTTTACCCCCCTAGGATTAAGGCGTGCTACATGCAATTTGCCATCTCTACCCCATCCCTTTAATGCATGATACCAGTTATTTTCGTAACCTCCCGTACTCTCTACTCCGCAGAACAGTATTTCTAATCCCTGACTAAACCAACCATCGATGACCTTTTTTAACTGCTCTCTTCCAGAATGATTGTCCTGTAACATAAAGGACTCTTCTATTACATTTTTTTGTCCATCAAGCAATAGAAAATCTGCGTAACCCTTACTAACATCAATACCTAAATAACCTGTTGTTTCCATGTCTGTAGTTTTAATAATTAATAAATAATCAGGCATCGTCCAATCTTATTAACTATGCGGTATCTTGTACCAGGTTATACCTCGAACTCAACCTGATGTGGGAGAGACTGTGGCTCGGTATCTTGTACCATGTCACATCGACCCTCCTTACATCAAAATTGATTATTATTAACTTACAGAACAATTCAAAAATCAAACATATAAGATTCGCAGATTTAGATCAATTTAATCTATATAAATCTGTGAATCTGCGGTTACATTCCAAAAAACTAGTGACAATAATTTAACTTTCGCTCAACGCTTGATTTTAACTACTCTACGGGTTACCTTTTTTAAAAAAATGTATTAAGGGGTATAAACCATACTATTATGATACAAAAAACATATTTCAAAACAAAAGATTATTGCAAAGTAAAATTTTCTTTTACTCCTGAGAATGCTGAAACCGTTGAGGTTCTTGGATTGAACAGCGATTGGAAAAACTCAATTGTATTGAGCAAAAAAAGAGATGGTAGCTTTAGCTGTGATGTAAATTTACCTAAAGACTCAAAACACGAATTCAAATACCGGGTAAATGCTACAGAATGGGTGAATGATCCATCAGCTGATAGCGAAAATCAAAATGTATACGGCGGTAGCAATAGTGTCATTGTACTTTAATTTTTGAGATAGACTTGTTATTGGTTATAAAGCAAACTAAGGTAAAGGCCACAGAAGACCCGGAAAATTCTGTGCCTTTTGTGGCTAATATTTAAAACTTTATTAGAAAAAGCAGGGTATCCCCTTTTTTCTATCCCCTTTGAAAAAATAGATAAAAGAAAGTTCCATACTTCCACTAAACTTGTTTTCCCGGGTAATGTCTGCATTGGTGATATCATAACTTAGGCCTAATTGATAAACCGAAGTTTGTAAAGCAAGATAAGGATACAATGCGTCTCCCTTTCGAAGCCATGCACCTAAGTACAAAGAAAGATCCGTTTCTCCCACCCCTAACCCATAAGCTCCTCCGAAAACAAATTCACTAGCTCCTGCCTGCTGCATGATATGTGTACTGAAAAAAACATTATCATGGGTTCCTGCTGCAAAACCCGCACCGGCATGTACAGAATATCTTGGTTGCAAAGAATTATTATTTCCGCTAAAATAGGAGAGTTTTGGGCGAAGAATATGGAACATGCTTGCACCAAAAGAAAACTGGTTGCCACTCTGGTCTTTGTAGTTAAATAAAATGCCTGCATTTAAATCAATGTAAGAGATTGATCGGTTAAAGACAGTTTCTCCACTAGGCAAACCCAAATTAAAACCACTTCCATTAAATTGGTTACTGAATGATATTCTATTAAAGTCAACCGTATTTTGCCCCATAGTTGCTTGTACACCCAATCCTAAACTTTGATCACCATCTGCATCTAATCCTTTATTAAATGCTGTTGATAAAGAAAGATAACTGTTTTTAAAAATCCCGCCCGATGACTGATCATACAAAGCGTGAACTCCAAAACCCCATTTATCGTTGTTGCCAATTTTATTTTTTAAAATTTTTGTGTCAAAGGAAGTTGTACCGGTGGTATAGGTCACTCCGCCATTGGCCCACTGGTTTCTTATATTAACAGTAAATCTTTGTATACCATCAAAATAGCCTGTGAAAGCTGGATTAAAAGTTAACGGTGAACTGAAGTATTGAGAAAAATGTGGGTCCTGGGCTTTAATTGTCTTATTGCTGAAGAAAAAGCTGAGGAGTAAAAAA
>JAYTTM010001123.1:0-12421 GCA_043745055.1 Chitinophagaceae bacterium
GACTCGCCACCACTAAGCGTTTTAGATGACCGGTTAACGGTAAGATAAGTTAATCCAACATCCAGTAAAAACTGAAGCCGCTCCCTTATTTCTTTCAGCACATCTTTTGCAATGGCATTTTGTTTACTGCTGATTCTTTGCTCAATTCCATCAAACCAAACGGCCAGTTTATCAAGGTTCATATCACTCAGTTCTGCAATATTGTGTTCAGCCACTTTAAACCAGAGGCTTTCTTTTTTTAACCTGGTTCCTTTGCAGGAGTCACAGGTTTTTAGCACCATAAATTTCTCCACCCAATCTCTTAAAACCTCCGTGCTTTGCGGCGAAATAAACCATCTTTTTAGCATGGGTATAATGCCCTCGTAACTGCCTGTAAACTCAAGTGGAATTGTTTCGTCATTTAGATCCATTTCTAATCCGGCGCCAATTTGCTGATCGCCAAATAAAAGCAAATCCAGCTGCCCCTCCGGCAAATCTTTTAATGGTTTATCTAAATTGATTTTATTCTTTTTTGCAAATAATGTTACCTGTTGAAACACACTTGCATTTCTTTCTTCACCCAACGGAACGATGCCTCCTTCTTTAACACTTTTTGTTTTATCGGGTACCACAGTGTCCATATCAATGGTAAATACATTGCCCATGCCCTTGCATACAGGACATGCACCATAAGGACTGTTGAAAGAGAATGCATTTGGCGAAGGTTCTTCATAACTGATGCCGGTATCAATGCACATAAGTTGCTTGCTGTACATGGCAATTCCAGCCCCCCCCGCCCCCGAAGGGGGAGCCTTGGTGTCTAAAGACTCAAAGAGGTTTTCACTATTAGATGTTTGAGAGTCTTCTTTTCTTTTTTTCTTTTTTGTTATTCCAGTATCTACACCCTTTGTTTCAGAGAAACTGTCCAAACTTGCAGGCTCTTCTAAAGCCCCTCCTTTGGAGGGGTTTGGGGAGGCTACACTTACAAACATCAAATCTTTACCTACCTGCAAAGCCTTTTGCACACTCTGGCTCAGCCTCAGTTTCATCTCATCCGTTACGGGTAGCCTGTCTACCACCACCTCTATATCATGAATTTTATATCGGTCCAGCTGCATTTTGGGCACCAGGTCTTTTACTTCACCATCAATCCTCACTTTCAGGTAGCCTTTTTTTCGGATATCTTCAAACAGCTCACGGTAATGCCCCTTTCGGCCACGTACCAGCGGTGCTAGCAGACTTATTTTTTTATTGTTGAATTTGGCAACAATGTCCTGTACAATTTCTTCTTCACTAAACTTTACCATCTTTTTACCGGTGTTGTAACTGTAAGCATCACTAGCCCTTGCAAACAGCAACCGCATAAAATCATAAATCTCTGTAACGGTGCCTACCGTGCTTCTTGGATTTTTGTTGGTGGTTTTTTGCTCAATGGAAATCACCGGACTCAATCCGGTTATTTTGTCCACATCTGGCCTTTCCATATCTCCCATAAACTGCCGGGCATAAGCACTGAAACTTTCCATGTAGCGCCGTTGTCCTTCGTTGTAAATGGTATCAAAAGCTAATGAAGACTTGCCGCTGCCACTTACACCGGTAAAAACCACCAGTTTGTTTTTAGGAATCTTAATATCAATATTCTTGAGGTTATGCTCCCTTGCACCAAACACTTCAATAAAATCGTTGTGAATAATTTCTTCTGAGAGGGTCTTTTTTTGCTTCGCCATTTATATTTTCTGAATTTGCAAAGATACAACACAAAATGTAGGAGATTGGTTGAAAATAGCATTGGTGCTTTTTTTGACCTGTAACAATAATTAAATAGTTTACTGTTTAATTTCCCTGTTGAAATAAAAAGTAAATTTGTTTAAATAAAATTTTATGGCAACTGCATCAGTCGAAAAGCAAATAGGCACTTATTTATCCGCCCTTAGTACAGCTCAAAAAAGAACAGTACTGTCTGTGGTTAAAACCATTGCAATGGCGCAGCAGGGCTACAATAATATTTGGGATGACAAAGATTTTGTAAAAGAAATGGACCGCCGAACTGCTGAGTATGAAAACGGTACAGCCAAACTGTACAAATTTGAAGATGTAAAGAAAGCGGCCATCTCCAGTTACAAAGCCAAAACAAAAGTCAGAAAATGACTTATACCTACTGGCTGCATGAAAAAACAAAGGCAGAAATTAGTGAGAGTTTTGCTTGGTACGAAGATCAATTACCGGGGCTTGGTCATGATTTTTTAAATGCGGTTGAAAATAAAATAAATGAAATAATAACCCAGCCCGAAACATTTTCTTCCAAAGGAAATCCTCAATACCGGGAGGCGCTGGTAGAACGTTTTCCATTTGTAATTGTGTACAAAATTTATAAGCAGAGAAAAGAAATTTTTATCAGTTCCATCCACCACAGCAAAAGATCTATAAACAGAAAATACAGGAAGCGTTAGCAGGATTAGCATGTCACGAAGTTCCGAATGCTTTTGTGAATATTAATGAATGAGCAGCATACCAATTAGGAAATGTAGCTATAGAATAATTTGTCCATATCAGTTTTTTGAAACAGAAAAATTATCTCACTAATTTGCAAAAAGGTCGTCTATTCATTCCATTTGCCCTTTCTGCTACTTTGCCCTTACTTCAAAACTCGCCTCTCCAATTAATTTATCATCTTTTTTACTGTTTACAATTTCTATTACAACCCTGCCTGGTTTATTTGTCTTAACAATAAATTTTCCCTGTCCCAAAGCAATTGCTTTACCACCTGGTACATTGATATTAATATCTGCAGGTTTTATCTTTCTGGCTGTAACAGTTATTTCGTTATCCATATTGGTAAATAGGGTATAAGGTTCGGTACTGGTAATGGTAAAATCGCCGCTATCAACAATAAAAGTAAGTGGCTGTTTACGGTACGCTTTTACAGGCTTTCCATCTTGTGATGCAGGTGTCCATTTACCCGATTTGTTTATAACCCGTAGCATTTCTTCTTCAATTCCGTAACCTAATTTGGTGATCGCTTTAACATCACTTAATAACCCATCTGTATCTACTATAAAAATTGCAATTGCTGAATATTTCCCAACCGGCGCCTCGTTTTTAGCTGTTACGCTGGCGTCTAAGTTTTTCTCCAGAAATTTTTTCCAGGCTGCAACGCCACCCGGATATTCGGCTTCTATTTCGACCTTTATAAATTTTTTAGGATTCAGCATTGCTGTATCCGGCTGTGTTATAGCTTGTGGAAAAGTAGGACAGGCTGCTATTAACAAGAAGAATGTCAGAAGGGCTTTAAGTGCCGTCATAGTTTATTTTTTTCGTAAGATAATATATTTTATTTGTCCTCTTTTTAGAATACTGTTTATTGGTTTAAAAATGAAAAATAAGCATGGTATGATATTAATAAAAGTGCTTTTTGAAATTTCTGTTTCCCTAATTCTGCTACCTTCACCAATAAAAACGTTACCATGGCAATCCGTATATTTATTACCGGTGGCACCTTTGATAAAGAGTACAATGAACTGAACGGGCAATTGTATTTTAAAGATACACACCTTAGTGACTTGCTGGAAATGGGCCGTAGCCGGGTTTCTGTTGAAATTAGAACCCTGATGATGGTGGACAGCCTTGAGATGACTGCAGAAGACAGGGACCTGATTGTGCATCAGTGCAACAACTGCGATGAAACACAGATTGTAATTACGCATGGTACGGACACCATGCAGGACACAGCAAAAGTATTGGCACAAAAAATAAATAATAAAACCATCATTCTTACCGGCGCTATGATACCCATTAAGTTTGGTAGCTCCGATGGATTGTTTAACCTGGGCAGTGCCCTTGCATTTGCACAATCCTTACCTGCCGGTATTTATGTAGCAATGAATGGCCGCTATTTTAACTGGGATAATGTGCGGAAGAATAAACAGACCGGCGTTTTTGAAGAAGTGAAATAATTGATTTATTATTTTTAACAGCTTTGAATTTAATCAACGATAAACACTATTTTTTTTAAGCTTACTATTGTATAAAATCATCTGTATGATTTATAAAATTCTCACCGTAATTGCATTGGCCACCTTTGAAATTTATGCAGCCATTCCAACAGGTTTTGCTTTCGGTTTATCGCCCTGGATAATATTTTCTGCAAGTTTAGCAGGAGGAATTGCTGGTGTATTTGCAGCAGCGTATTTAGGAGAAAAAATAGAGAAACTAATTTCAAAATTCAGAAAGCCTGCTACAGAAATTAAGAAAAGCAAGCCGGGGCTTGCCCACAAACTTTGGGATAAATTTGGTATAATTGGGCTGGGGTTTTTGGGAACATTTACCGTAGGTGCACCTGTGAGTATTGCTGTAGGTGTTGGCTTTAATGTTAATATGCACAAACTGGCTACCTGGTGTTGTATTGGGGTTTTGGCACGCTGTATTGTATTTACATTAGTGGGGTATTTTGGTATGAAGTTGTTCTAGATTACAATAATTTAATTTATGCATACGGCACTATTTATACTTTCCTTATTATTAAAAATTCTACAATCGGCTTTATAAAGTAGGTAAGTTTTTATTGAATTACAATATTTATATTTCTAAACCTGCAAATACCAATAAATTTAGTTCAGCCACTCATTTTTCTAATTGAATCATTTATCATATAAATAAGAGTTATCCTTCCTTAAAAATTAACGCTAAATTAGCAAGAGGTTTCAGTATATCTTAACTATGCGGTAATGCAAAATCAAAATCGTCATCTGGCAGCTATTCTCTTTACCGACATTGTTGGTTATACTGCTTTGATGCAGCAAAATGAAGAACTGGCAGTAGCAAGGGTAAAAAGATATACCACCGTTTTACAAACCAATATCAAGGAATTTAACGGTGATATTTTAAATGATTATGGAGATGGAAGCCTTTGTTGTTTTACCAGCGCAACAGAAGCTGTAAGCTGTGCACTTGAAATGCAATTGGAACTACAAAAAGAACCATCGGTACCTCTCCGCATCGGTCTGCATATTGGGGAAATATTTTTTGAAGACAAAAAAGTTTTTGGTGATGGAGTAAATGTGGCTTCCCGGATTGAATCTCTTGGGCAGGCAAATACAATTCTTTTTTCCGGGGAGATTAACAGTAAAATTAAAAATAATCCAGGGTTTAAATCTGTTTCTCTCGGCAAGTTTGAATTTAAGAATGTAGATGAACCGGTTGAAGTATTTGCTTTAGCAAACGAGGGTCTTGTTGTGCCGAACAAGGAAGCGATGAGCGGTAAGCTAAAAGAATCTCAGAAAATAGTTCCGATTAAAAAGATTTTGATGCTTGCAGCAGTTCTTCTTTCAGTATTTAGTGTACTATTTTTTTATAAAAATCTATCAGGTAAAAATATTATTGACAGCAAAGAAAAAACCATTGCTTTGCTTCCTTTTAAAAACATCAGTTTTAATAAAGAAGAGAACGAACCTTTTTGTGTTGGAGTGGCTTTAGAGCTTCAAAAAAAGCTGGAATGGATGGGTGAGTTAACAATCATTTCATCTCAATCCGTAGAAAAATTTCGTGATAGCAAATTATCCATTGCTGATATTGCCGGGGAGTTGGGGGGAATAAAATATATATTAATTGGAACTGTGCAAAGGGATAAAAATAAAGTAAAAGTATTTGTTTCATTGGTTGATACAGAAAGCGGCAAAGAATTATGGAGCGATAATTTTCCGGGTGAAGTGGAAGATATTTTTTCATTACAGGAAAATATTGCGCAACAAATAGCTTATGCAATGCAGGTAAAAATTACACCAGAAGAAAATAGCCGTATAGCGAGGGTTCCTTCAAAAAACACAAAGGCCATTGATGCCTATAATGAAGCCATGATTTCTTATATAAAACTTACTACCGCAGTTCATCCTTTATATTGGGATTCGCTTCCATCAAATCCACAGTTGTATGCTCAATACAGAAAAACGCTTTCCCTTTGCGACAACGCAATCAAAACCGATCCTTTAATGGCTGAGGCATATGTTTTAAAAGGACAAACATTTCATTCTAGCATTTATGATTGGCATGCATCTGTCGACAAAAGAGCCGCAATAGCAGACAGTGTGAAACTTGTAGTAAATAAAGCCATTCAAATTGATAAATCTTCCGCAGACGCATATATATTAAAAGCATTTTATTCCAATAGGGATTCATAATTGTTAAATATTGAAAAAGCCGCCGCCATTAATTCAAACAGTTTTGATGTTAATCGGTCACTCGGTAATTATTATTCATGGTCTGATCCGGAAAGAGCAATCCGATATTGTAAAAAAGCTATCCGCCTTAACCCGATTTCTGTATGGACTCCTTATGTATACAGGGATCTTGGGCAATCATACCATTGTTTCGGTGATTTTGAAAAAGCAGAATTCTATTGTAAGAAAGCTATTGAATTATCAAACAATTCCATGAGCACATTGGAGGTAACCCGTGGATTGGTGATTAACTACCTTCACTGGGGTAAGGGCGACTCTGCTATCAAATACGCAAGTCTGTTTGTAAATGCAGAGCCCAATTTTTATTATGAAATAGCAGAAGCTTACTGCAATTTGAAAAATGATTGTTCAAAAGCCGTGGCCTTATACGAAAAACTTTGGCAACGATACGATCATAATAATCGCCATCGCTACGCAATTGCTTTATTAAGTATTGGCAAAATAAAAGAAGCACAAGAACAAATAAATATGTCAATAAGACAATACAAAGAAGCAAGAGACACCCTTTCGTATGATTATGCAGGCATTTGCGCTTTAAATGGGGATAAAGAAAAGGCAATGGAAATTCTACGGAAATGGAACTGGCAATGGGGATCCCTTTACCTTATCCAGCACGACAAACTTTTTGATAATATCCGTAATGAAACAGAGTTTAAAGAAATTGTGAAAAAAGCCCTTGATGAAAAAATAAAGCTCAGGCAAAAAATAAGAAAGATGGAAGAACGGGGTGAATTGTGATAGATGATTCTTATTTCAATTTATTGATACCGCAGCACCGGCCTTGTAAGGCAGGTAGGCCCGCCACCACCTTTTACACTGATATCTTCTCCTTTATAAACAATCACTTTGCAACCTGCATTTTCCAATGCTGCTTTTGTTTTGGGGTTACCATCTACCATTAAACAAACACGAGGAGCCAATGCAAAAACATTACAGCCCATGCTGTCAAATTCTTCTTCCGGTACTTCTACTAACTGATAACCTTTTTGCAATAATAAATTGCGAAATACAATCGGCATCAACGGAGAATAAACCACCGCAAGATTTGTATCAACCGGGCTAAGGATCGACATTAAATGAAACACATCTGATGGGCCTTTGTAATGGGGGAGTGGCACGGTAATTACTTCCACATTCAATGGATGCAGCAAAACTGTTAATTGCCGGATACCCTCTTCGTTGGTGCGGTAGGTGTGCCCAACTGCGAGGGTATTTTCATTGAGCCAGGCAACATCTCCGCCTTCAAGCGTGCCAGGTGCCGTAATTGTACCAAGCACTGTTATGCCATTGGCTTCAAAAGCAGCTTTTTCTGCCCCCGGTTCATGCATCCTTGCAACTTTGCCCATGTTGCAAATGATCATGCCTTTATTGGTTGCTATGGCCGCATCCCGGCAGTAGATTGAATCCATGTTTACAGCCGCATCTTGCGGGAGATACAATAATTGAGTTCCCTGATCTTTTAAAACGGCTTCAAATGATTTGTACTCCGCCAATGCATTGTTTAAATCGGGTTTGCTTAAAAAATTCAACTCCTGCCAGTGCTGGTTAATATGTGCTTCGCTAATGAATGCCTGCTCCACATTTTTTATGAACAGCGATTGTAGTTTTCCGGTTTCGGAATGAGCGGTTAAATTTGTTTCCATTATTTATTTTTTGAGTCGTTTTTGTTATCCCGGATAATCCATACATAAAATGGAGTGCCGGCAATTAAAAATATAAATCCCCAGTAAACGATTTCCTGCCCGGCACCTGCAATGGCCCATAAAGAAAATAAAAAAGCAAACAACCCTAATAAAGTGGCCTGTATCCATTTGCCTTTTACATTTTTATTTGTCCTGATAATGATATAGCCTGCGGCTGATAACAGGTAAGGGAAAAGTACTGTAAAGGTTGACATTAAAATTAAAAACTTAAACTGTTGAACCAATCCTTTTGAATAATTCATCATCATTAAAACTGATACCAGAACACTTGATATTACAATACCCATTGCCGGAATTCCTTTACTGTTTACTTTTGCAAATACAGCAGGAAAAAGTTTGTCTTTAGCAATGGCAGCTGGTATTTGCCCCTGAATTAAAATCCAGCCATTGAGTGCGCCAAATGCCGCAATAACAACGCCTGCACTCACCCAATAACTGGCGTTTTTTCCCCACATAATAACAGCGGCATCTGCAAAGGGTGTAACAGAATGTTGCAGAACTTTTGCAGGAATCATTCCCATTATACTGATGCTGCTGGCAATGTAAATAATAGTAACTATGATGGTACCCAGCATGGTAGCCCGGGGAATTGTTTTTTCAGGATTTGCAACGCTGCCAGATGGTATGGTAGCACATTCAATCCCCAAAAAGGCGAAAAAAGTTAACGTGGCTGTGGCGCCGAGTGCAGCGATTGTAGAAGTGGGACCGGCATTAAAAGGAATAAAATTTTCTGCATGTAAAAAAAACAGTCCGCCAACGGATACCAGCAATAATGGAATTATTTTTAGAATGGTTGTAATTAATTGCAGCTTACCCGATGTTACAATTCCCAAAGTATTAATCCAGGTGAGGAACCAGATGGCTCCTAATCCTGTAAGTACTGCTGCAACAGCATTTGTAGCAAGTATCGGAAAAAAAGTACTCAATGCACTTACCAGCGAAACCGCAATGGCTGCATTGGTGCACCAGATAGAAATCCAGTATCCCCACGCCACCAGAAAACCGGCATAATCGCCAAAACCCTTTCGGGCATAGGCGTAAGGCCCGCCATCTGCCTGTGGCATCAACTTGCTTAGGTTGCTGAAAACTTTCGCCAGTAAAAATGCGCCGGCTGCTGCAACCAGCCAACCCAATATACTGATGCTGCCATATGCCGCAAGTGCTGCCGGCAATAAAAATACTCCGGCACCAATCATATTACCTGCCACCAGCGAAGTACTTGTCCATAAACCAAGTTTATTTTTTGAATCAGATTCTTGTGGCATGGTTGGTTAAGGTTTTAGAAGAGAAAAGGAAGATACGAATTTAAAATTCCTGCGTACAGATTGGGTCTGTTTTTTGTTGCTGTAACATTATATTTAAGTAAGGCTTCGTTGTTTTGTCTCATTTAAATGTAGGGTGATTATATTACTTAGGTTGAAGGATGTTTTTATAGCTGTTTTTTTTTAGAATATCATATAGTTTCTTAACAATATTTTTTTAGTTAGTAAGAAAATAAAGTGAAGAATGATAACTCCTGAATGATGCAGTACTTTTTTAGATTCCCGGAAAAATTAACAGGAAATTTAAACGTGTTACTTTTGCAACAATACAATAAACAGCAACAGCAGTAATGGATATTACAAGTTTTAATTCACAATTATTAGAAACAAAAATCAGGCGATCGCTTTGGTGGGTTAAAGCTTCTAATACGATAGACAATCACTGTAGCAATAACAGTGGGATTATGCTTACCCATCACCTGGAGGCTGTTTGCCACAATATCGAAAATATTTTTCGGCAGCCTGCTAACGGTTTTTATGGCGAAATGTTTGCTTTGCTGCAACAACTACAACTGGATAAAAATCAGGTAGAAAAAGAATTAAGGATTGTATCACTATTGCATGATATCGGCAAACCAGCAGAAGACAAATGTCAGGTTATTTCTCATCCATTAACAGGCAAGCCTGCTCACATGCGGCATGGTGTGGTATCGTTGATGGCAGCCATGGAAATTATTGGTACCGATCTTATCCCTTTTCCCAGGCAGCAAACCAATATTTATCGTACAATTGAGCTGCATGATATAAGCTATGGTTTGTATAGGGAGTTTAAAGCTACCGGCTATATCCCTCAAACGGATCGGCTCCACTACATCAGCAATAAAATTAATCTAAAACCCAGCGCAGGACTGCTTTACCTGCTTATATTCAAGTTGGCTGATATTCATGGACATGATAATATTGCGGATGTTATTTGGTTTTACAAGGTTGTAAAAGAAAACTATTTTAACCAATTGCAAATTGAATTACCCATTCCGGAAGAAAAAGATATCAGGTAATTTAATGGTTGATTTAAAAAGTTGTAAATAAAAAAGCGCCTCTTTTTACCAAGAAGCGCTTTTTAGATAACAGTATATTTTTATTTTAAATTACCTGTAATAAACTCAGCAACATCTTTTTTAAATTTTATTGCCGATTCATTATGGATGTACATCATGTGCCCTGCCTCATAATATTTCTGGGTGATGTTGCCCTTTATTTTTTTATCCAGCCCCATATGATCGAATGTATATTCTGTGCCGCCAAAAGGAGTGGCCAGATCATAAATACCATTCAGCACCAGCACTTTCATTTTTGGATTGGCAGACATGGCATTTAATAAATCCGGCGCAGTGGAAGGTGTTGAAGCATCGCCAAATAACCCATTACTGCGCTGGTGTTTCCAGTCCCATTTAAAATCGGTGAGGCTATAGGCACTGGTATTGTAATTTTTATCTTTACTCACTTTTAACTCAGTTGTATAATAATACATAAAGGCACTGATAAATGCCGGGCTTATATCGGATGATTGCGGATCGTTTAAGGCATATTCAGCATGCTGATCCTGCGTTATGCCTTTGTATCTTGAATCCAGCCTGCCTACCGCTACACCGGTGCTGCGTAATAATTCCTGAGCATATTGTGGCTGTACCACCCGCAGGTTGGCTTTATCCCAATAGTCTTTGCTTAATCCTGTGTATGCAACAAGTTTGGTTAAAACTTTATCCCTTTCATCAGATGCAAGTTCATCGCCTTTCATTAATGCATTGGCATAGTCGCCCTTCGAAAAAATTCTTACTTCCTTTAAAAAAACATCCAGGCTTGCAGGCTTGTTGGCCACCTTATTGTGATACCAGGACGTGGCTGCATAGGTAGGCAAGTTTACTATAAAAGGCAAATCATCACCTGGGTTAAAAGAAAGCGTTCTTATGTCCAGCACATTTGATACCAATACAATTCCATTAACAGATATGCCATGGCGCTCCTGTAAATAATCGGCTACACCGGCAGATCGGAAAGTACCGTAACTCTCGCCCAGCAGATATTTGGGAGAATTCCATCGCTCATTGTCGTTTACATAATTTTTGATAAACAGGCTTACTGATTTTATATCCTGATCTACACCCCAAAAATCGCTGTTCTTTCCTTTGCCAACGGCTTTACTTATGCCAGTACCAATGGGGTCCATCATTACAATATCGGATACATCGAGGATGGAATAATTATTGTCTTCAATTTTATAAGGAGCTGGTCCGTTGGGTGAAGGATCATTTACTACTACCCGCCTTGGCCCCATAACGCCCATGTGCAACCACATGGAAGAGGAGCCAGGACCACCATTGTAAGAAAAGGTAACAGGTCGTTTACTAAAATCCGTTTCGTCATCTTTGGTGTAAGCGGTATAACCGAAAGCAGCAATGGGTTCCTCCTTTTCATTTCTTAAAATAATAGTGCCAACAGTAGCAGTATAACTAATTTGTTTGTTATCCAGTTTAATGCTGTGTTTGGTAACAAATTTTTCCGGCTTTGTGGCTGCGGCACTGTCTGTTTGAGCAAACCCGGCAAAGCAAAATGCAAGCAAAACTATCGATAGGCTAATAGCATTTGTTAGTTGAAATTTCATGCAGTATAATTTTGGGTGTAATTTTATAATGCATGAAGATATTGAAATACTGAAACTAAAAAAACTTACAGGTCATCAGAGGGTACGTTGCAAACTGTAGCTTCCGTTTTCAGTAGGAGGGATACCAGTCCAGGCCGGAAGATTTTCCACTTTCAATTTATTTTTTCCATAATCAGGACTCTATCAATTTAAAAAAAGGTTATAAACGTATCATTATCAACTAATTACTTTTTGGCATGTTATGAGTAATCATACTAGTAGTAACAAACGTACCCACCCAAAAGATAAATAACATGAAAACGATTACAATCTCTGCACTGTTCGCCTTATTAACCGTAAACACATTCGCTCAAAGCATTTGCCCGAGTTCGTTAAAAAGAAATAACGGAAACGGAACATGCAACGGATTAGGGGAACTACGATTAAATTTTCCTTCCGTATGTCCTGCAAGTACACCTTTTATTGATTCGGTTTTTATTGATGGAATTAAAAGTAAAGTAACTTTTGGCCTTCCTGAAACTTCTCATTGTGGCGGAAATAATGGCTACATTAGCTATTGTGTAACATCAGGTAACATGCCGC
>JAYTTM010001124.1:0-3279 GCA_043745055.1 Chitinophagaceae bacterium
TGCCATTTCAATTATTTGCTCCAGCGCCTGCCGGATGTCGTTGTTATCTTCTACAATTGCAATGGAGATTGTCATAATAATGCAAAGATGTTTCAAATAAAACTAACCAGCAATACCCTAAAGTGGTTATTGGCCGGGAGGGGTGGCAGCCGCTAATACGGAACCTGCAATAAATATTTCTCTGCAAAAAAATGTTCTGTAAATATGTTTTCTATTGGCCATACACGGGGTTTGCAATTACTTTCAGAAATTTCCTGGCTAAGATCGCCACCTTTTAAACAAATAAGTCCACCGGGTGTGCTGTTTTTTTTCAGCAGCGGCTTACTCCAATGCCAAAGATCCTTTAGCGGTGCTACTGCCCTTGTGACCACCACATCAAATTTTCTTGTTTTGATATCTTCGGCACGGGTGTGCTGTATGGTTACGTTTTGCAAACCGATGGTTTGGGTTACTTCATTGGCTACTTTTAGTTTTTTGTTAATGCTATCTACCAGGTGAAATTGGGTTTCAGGAAAAAAGATGGCCAACGGTATACCGGGAAAGCCACCACCACAGCCCAGATCAATTATCTGCTGATCTTTTTTAAATTCAAATTTGGTGGCAATTGCCAGGGAGTGTAATACATGATGTTCATAAAAATTATCCATGTCTTTGCGGGAGATGACATTTATTTTTTCGTTCCATTCACTGTACAAATCTTTCAAGGCGGCTAATTGATTCAGCTGCGTTTCTGTAAAATCTGCAAAATATTTTAATACAACTTCCATATATAAATTGATGAGAGATTATTTAAACTATTGCTATGTTAAATGTGAATGGTGAATGGTGAATGGTGAATGGTCAATGGTCAATGGTCAATATTTTACCAATGACCATTCACAAATGCAAATATCACTTTACTTCTTTATAAAAATATCATACCCAAATCTGATAATGGTTCCAATTACAACAATCAGGAAGAAGATCCTGATGAAGCCATTCCCTTTCAGCATTGCCAGCCTTGCACCAAAGAAGGAACCTATCAGATTGCAGACTGCCATTGGTAACGCAAACTGGTATAGAATATGGCCACTTTTTGCAAAGAATAAGATGGAGCCGGTATTGGTGGCAAGATTTACAAACTTAGCATGGGCGCTGGCTTTCAGGAAATCATATCCTAAAATACTGATAAAAAATACCACTAAAAAACTTCCGGCACCAGGCCCGATAAAGCCATCATAAAAGCCAATCACCACCGCAAACAGGGCACCATAAACAATTTCTTTTTTTATATCAATTGATTTAGCGTCGGCTGTACCAAAGTTTTTTTTAGAATAAGTGTAAATGGCAACAAGGATAAGGATACCAAAAATGATGGGCTTCATAAAACGATTACTTACCAGCGATACGCAATACGATCCACTCCATGCTGCAATGAGTGCAATGCCACACATGATAGCCAATAATTTCCATTTTAATTGTATCCTTTTTGCATACTGATAAGCCGCAATGGAGGTGCCTGTAAAAGACGGGATTTTTGTAGTGCCGAGCAATGTTGCAACCGGATATTGAGGCAATGTGATTAATGTTGCAGGGGTTTGTATCAATCCGCCACCACCCACAATGGCATCAATGAAACCTGCCGCAAATGCGGCTATACAAAGAATGATTATTTGTTGCGTCATTATTTGTTGTAATTTCTTGCGCCAAATAATAAACTGCCAATGCGTACCATATTACTGCCTTCTTCAATCGCAATTGTATAATCGCCACTCATGCCCATGCTAAGCATTTGTATTGGGTGATGGGTAGTTTGGCTAGCTGCATCAAAAAGTCTTTTTAATAATTTAAATTCATTTCTCACCAAATGCAAATCATTTGAAAAACTTGCCATGCCCATCAAACCTTTAATTTGCACATTTGGATATTTACCGATTAGCAAATGGGCCAGTTCACTTTCATCCAGCCCGAACTTAGTTTCTTCCGTGGCAATATGCACCTGCAGCAAACAATCAATTGTACGGTTATTTTTTGCTGCCTGTTTGTCAATTTCTTTCAACAGGCTTTCACTATCTACGCCATGAATAAGGTGTACAAAAGGAGCTATAAATTTTATTTTATTGCTTTGTAAATGCCCGATAAAATGCCAGCGGATATCTTTTGGCAAAACAGCCTCTTTATCTACCAGCTCCTGCACATAATTTTCTCCAAAATCCCGTTGACCTAAGTTGTATAAAGCCTGTAAGTCTTCAACAGGTTTGGTTTTGGATACAGCAATTAACGTTGCTTTTCCTTCAAGTTCATTAAGCAGCTCAATATATTTTTGTTTGTTTACACTCATAATTTTTCACCAAGGCTGCAAATGTATCGCAAAGAAATTAAGGCATAAAAAAAGTGCGAACATCTTTCGTTTTTATAAAAGATGTTAGCACTAAAATACTGCTGCATTCCTTCTCCCCTGCGGGGAGGCCGGGAGGGTTACTTTAAAATACTCCTGCTAATTACAATCCGCTGCACCTCACTCGTGCCTTCATAAATCTGGGTAATCTTGGCATCCCTCATCATGCGTTCTACATGGTATTCTTTTACAAAACCATAGCCACCGTGTATTTGAACCGATTCCGTTGCAGTCCACATGGCAGTTTCGCTGGCAAATACTTTTGCCATGCTGCCACTTAAAGTATAATCTATATGCTCATCTTTTTCCCATGCTGCTTTTAAGCACAACAATCTGGCACATTCAATTTTGGTAGCCATATCTGCCAGCTTAAATTGTATGGCCTGGTGATGCATAATTTCTTTACCAAAAGCCTTGCGTTGTTTACTGTAGGCCAATGCTCTTTCATAGGCGCCACTTGCTATGCCGAGTGCTTGTGCTGCAATGCCAATACGACCACCGGCAAGTGTTTTCATAGCAAACTTAAACCCAAAGCCATCCTCACCAATTCGGTTTTCTTTGGGCACTTTTACATCGTTGAACAAAATGGTATGTGTATCACTACCTCTGATGCCCAATTTATTTTCTTTGGCACCAACCACTACTCCGGGCCAGTTTTTTTCTACAATAAATGCATTGATACCACGGCTTCCTTTGCTTACATCGGTCTGCGCAATTACCAGGTAAACCGAAGCGCTGCTGCCATTGGTAATCCAGTTTTTGGTTCCGTTCAATAAATAATAATCGACTTTGTCTTCCGCAGTCGTTTGTTGCGAAGTGGCGTCACTGCCAGCTTCCGGCTCACTCAATAAAAATGCGCCAATATACAATTGGTTGTCTTTTTTGCCCTGTGCCAAGGGGAT
>JAYTTM010001125.1:0-12255 GCA_043745055.1 Chitinophagaceae bacterium
TCATTTGGGTATCGCTGCCCCATCCGCCCGGAGTGGCGTCACCAATAATGCTCCAGGTAGTTTTAGTCGTAGTCCATTTATTAGTATTCAGATTGGCTGTTAATTGGTAATAACCGCCCTCTGGAATAAATAGGCCACCAGCTGCTCCATCAATGTTGAATGAACCATTTCCACCATCACCATAATTAATATGATTCCAATCTTGTGCGCTGGTAATTTTAAAATATTTGGGGCCGGCACCTGGCATGTAATAATATCCTTCGTACATTTTAGGTCTGCCTGCAGCTTCCGCAATTTCGGGGGCTGTGGCGGGGTTCCACCCCTGGTACTCGCCGGGTACCCAAAGTACATTACGGGTAGGTGCAGCGTAGGGCGTTATTTTAAAAGCTATGGCATTAGAATAAACCGGTCTGTCCAGGGTAGCCACCACTCTTGCTACAATGGTATGTAATGTATCGGCACCCAAACCCAATTGTGATAATGCGATCGCATTGATTACACCACCAGTAAATGATTTAGCCAAAACATTATTGCCAGCATCTATAGTAATGGCTTTGCTCCAGGCACTGGTGCCAATCGTATCTGCCGGTGCAGCTAACTGTAATTTATACGTTACTGGTGCAGCAATTTTAAAAGTAACTGCAGGCCATGAAAATGTAATGATTGACGAATCAATATTATTTGGGGTGATGGCTATATTGCTCGTTGATGCAGTAAACCCGGTTGGAAAACTTACCACATCAAGATAAGTTAGTACTCCTTCTTTTTTACAGGCTGCAAACAGAAATATTGCAGTAAACGCTATAAAAATTTTATCAATTATTTTTTTCATTTAAATTTCTTTTTACTTGTTTGAAAATTAAAAAATGCTTTAATAGCCTGTATTTTGTTTCAGATTTTTGTTAGCATTTAATGCAAATGTTGGAATAGGAAATATTTTTCTGAAAGCTGGCGTAACAGGCGTAAAATCATGCGCCAGCAAAAACTTGTCAAAGCGTATCATGTCCTGTCTGCGCTGCCCTTCATAACAAAGTTCAAAACCTCTTTCATTGTAAATATCATCCAGCGTAGGGTTGGCTGCTAGTACACCTAAACCTGCACGAAACCTTACTTCATCAATAAAAGGTTTGGCTGCAGCTGCATTACCCAAGCGAACATTACATTCGGCTTTCATTAATAAAATGTCTGCATATCTGTAAATAGGAAAATCGTTTGAAGCACCACCACCGTTTAAAGGCGGTACCATATAAAATTTCATATTTCTTGCACCAGCCTCACGGTCTGCACCAGGATTGTCTAATGATAAAACATCGAAAGAATAGTTTACGCCGCCCGGTTGCTGTCCTACAACAAACTGCTTTTTACGAATATCATTATCAGCAAACTTCTCAATAAAATCACGGAGGGTTACTGTTCCGTTCCAGCCGTTAACGCCAAACAACGCATTTGCATGTGGCCCCTGTAAATTGCGGATGCCATAAATGTTTCTTCCTACAATATCCACTTTGGTATAGATAGAAAGTATGGTTTCATCAGCAGGGTTTACATCGCCAAACAATTCAAAATACTGGTATCCTAAAGGGCTTGCTGCATTGGCAGCACCCGGATGAAGCGAAAAACTACCTTCACTTACCTTGTTGCAGGCAGCGAGACACTCGTTCCACATTGGTGTACCGCTGTACACGCCTGCATTTAAATAAAGTTTTGCCAGTAAAGCATAACCAGCCCATTTATTAAACCTGCCATAGTAAACACCACCCTTGGTTGCTGATAACTTATCAACGTTTTCCGTTAACTCTTTCACCACAAATTGAAATACCTCTTTGCGACTTTTTTGCGGCAGGTTTTCTATGGTAACTGTGTTTTCGGTATAAAAAGGAACATCTCCATAATCATCGATAAGCAGATAGTAAAAAAATGCCCGCAACACTTTTGCTTCGGCTATTTTAGAAGGATCTGCATTGGCTTTTGTTAGTTGTTCAACTGCAAGGTTGGCGGTAAAAACAGAACGGTATAACCAGCTCCAGGTATTACCCACAATGCTGTGTGTAGGCAACCACTCATGCTTATACAATTGTGCAAAATCCAATTGCCAATCACCCGTATTGCGATGTGGAATTACCTGTTCGTCACTCGCAAATGAGTTTAAATCGTACAAACCATTGTCTGCCCCGGCATAACCATTTCCACCCCAGTTACCGGCAATTTGTGCATATACACCTGCCAGGGCAACATCGGACCCTGTAGGTGAACTGTAAAAATCTTCGGCAGCGTATTTGTCATAAATATTTTCATCAACCTTGGTACAGCTTTGCATAAGCACGAAGGCTAGTATTAAAAGAGTCAGTATTTTTTTCATCTTGATAATTTTTTATTTAAAGCAATTCGTGATAAATTGAAATTGAGCAACTATTTAAAAATCACGTTTATTCCTACAGCAATACTTCTTGTTCTTGGATAAATGCCGTTGTCGCCGGCGCCGCCATACCCACCACCCAATTCAGGGTCTATACCCGAATATCTTGTAATAACTGCAAGGTTATTGCCAGTAAGCGATATCCGAAACGCATCGATATATTTAGTGTTTTTTGTGTTGAAACGATAACCGATATTCAGGTTATCGAAGCGTAAAAAATCACCATCTTCCAACCATAAATCGGAACCGTATTGTGAAGTAAATAAGCCTAGTGGTATGGCGCTTTTTAATACATTGGCTTTACCCAGGTTTTCGAAACGGCTTAGGTTTGAGCGTAAATCGTTGTACAATTTGTTTCCACCCGAACCACGCCATAACATGGAAATATCAAAGTTTTTATAGGAGAAAGAAGGAGTGAAAGCGTAAGTATATTTTGGTACTGAAGAGCCAGCAATATACCTGTCGGGACTTTGGTTACCCTGGTCAATGATACCATCTTTATTTCTGTCAACTACTACTTCCGATCCTACACCATTTATGCTTTGGTGTTGAATAATATTGAAAGTACCTATTGGCATTCCTTTAATTAAATAAGAATTAGAACCCCAGCCCACATAGTTGGTGTTTAATGGAACACCATTTATGCTACCACTTAATTCCAACACCCGGTTTTTTAGGAATGAAACATTTCCGCCAAGGTTAAATGTCATTTCCTGAGTTTTAATTACCTGATAGTTTAATGTTAGTTCAACCCCTTCATTTAAAAGGCTTCCCACGTTGGCAAGTATTGACCCGTACGGATATGGCGGTTGAGGCACAGTATAATTAAAAAGTAGGTTGGTAGTAGTTGCTTTAAAAACATCTACCGAACCAGAAAGCCTGCTTTTTGCGAAGGCAAAGTCAACACCTATGTTAGCTTGTTTACGTGTTTCCCATTTAAGATCGCTGTTGGCATTTTGTGTAATGATGAAATTGGTAATTTGTGATCCGCCAAAATAAGTTACACCCGATGAACCTACAAGCTGGGTGGAGTTTTGCGGATACAAACCTTGTTGGTTACCAGTAACTCCATAACCTGCACGAAGCTTTAAGTCGCTAAATATTTTTTGATTTTGCATAAATCCTTCCTTGTTTAATCTCCATGCAACAGACACAGAAGGAAAATTTCCCCACTTATTATTTCGGCCCAAAACAGAAGCTCCGTCGCGGCGCAAACTTGCAGTAAGTAAATAGCGATCTAAGAACGAATAATTTATTCTGCCTAAAAAGGACACAAGGTTACGGTCGTTTTTGTACGAGCTTACATCACCCGGGGTAACTTTAGATAAATCACCATTTTGCAGTGCGTTATAGGTAGTAATGTCATTTATAAAACCTTTAGCCTGAGCAAAATTTCCCTGGTAAATTTAGGTTTGATATTCATACAATCCCAATGCCTCAATCTTATGGGAGCCGAAGGTCTTTTTATAGTTTAGGCTAACGTCCATTAACCGCTCTTCTGCCCGGTTATTGCTAATGTTGGCAACACCCTTGTTGTCAATTGCATAAGATACAGTTGACAAAGCCGGAAGGTAATACCCTGAATATCCGTTTGTTTTTCTCCAACTGCCAAACCAGCTTGCCGTTAAGCCTTTTACAACTTCCAAATCGGAACGTAGTGAGCCAAACAAATTGTTAGCACCGCTTTCGTTAACCACCGTTTGAGAAACCGCATAAGGGTTAATATATTGAAACACATTCGGGTCGGTAAAGTAACTGCCATCAGCATTAAATATAGGATCGGTGGGCCTTGCTACATAAGAGTTGCTGATTAAGTTAGAAGTGAAAGCCGCTCTACCTATACTACCCGGACTGCCAAGCGTATTGGAAACATTGCTGTTTAAATTCATTGTCATAGTAAGCTTATCATCAAAGGCTTTTTGAGTTGCCTGTATGCGACCTATATAATTTTTGAAGTTTGAATTAATCACAATTCCGTTTTGCAATATGGCGGCTACCGAGGCACGGTAATTAAAATTGTTGGCACCCCCACCAAAAGCAATGGCGTGGTTTTGGGTAAAGCCATCACGGGTTAAAATGTCAAACAAGTTTGTATTGGCAGCATGATTTTCGGAAGCGGGCACATTGTATTTCTGCGCCTGCTGCCACCATTCATCCGCATTCAATACCCGCAATTTGTTACTGATCATATCTACTGATGCGGTTGTGTTAAATTCAACCGTACTTCTGCCCGCCCGGTTCTTTTTGGTAGTTACGATGATAACTCCAGGTGCACCACGGCTACCATAAATTGCTGTAGCGGAAGCATCTTTCAATACATCTACCGATTCTATTTCGTTAGGTGGAACTTGCCTGAATAAATCCATGTTACCCTACACTCCATCTACTACAACCAATGGGTCGCTGCCTCCAACTAATGAAGTGATACCACGTATTCGTACTTCAGGAGCACTGCCGGGTTCACTGCCTATTTGAATAACATTTACGCCGGCCGCTTTGCCTGCAATTTGTTGTAGCGGGCTTGTTACCGGGCCGGGGTTTAAGTCTTTGTTTGAAATGGTAGAAACAGCAACTGTTAAATCTTTTTTCTTTGCAGTTCCATAACCAATTACTACTACATCGTTTAAAGTTTGCGCATTAGATACCAACGTTATCGTGAGATTAGACTGGCCGGCGATGCTAACTTCCAAATTACTATAGCCTACATACGTTACTATTAGTGTTTTTGCTGAAGCAGGAACAGCAAGCGAAAAATTTCCATTAGCATCTGTAGAAGTACCGGCGGCACTACCTTTAACAGTAACAGAAGCAGCGGAAACAGGAACATTGGTTTCGTTAAGAATTTTTCCAGTAATGGTTTTTGTTTGCGCTTGTACTTGCTGGCATAAAGAAAAGAACAGCAGGCAAAAAAATGTTGGTCGCATCAATCGTTTTAGTACTATCATGTTTGAATTTAGTTTGATAATTAAAAGGAGCTTAATACTGTTGTTATAAAATTATTGGCGGATTTTAAGTGAAAACAATTATGCTGCTGTGAGAGTAGAATGTCCACAAGCTGTAATACCGATTAAAATTAGTAAGTGATTGTGCCCTGCCGCAGAGCGGGAAAAGGCTGGAGTGTTTCATTTGTTCAAGCATTTCTTTATTTTAAATTTCATCGGCAAGGATATAAAAGAACATTGCCAGATGATGCAGTAAAATGACTGATTGTAGCTGCTTATTTAAAATAAAAAAGAGAAAATATAGAAAATACCTGGGAAAGTGAGGGAATGGTATTATATAAATGGCTATAAGCCAATTAGATAATAGCACATTAAAAAGATTTTTTATATTGTTAAGTAATTGTTATTCGATCCATGATTTTATAAAGTAAGTGTTGTTATTTCCCCAATTCTCCTTTCAAATTCCTCTTTATTTACAATGGTCTTACTTCTTATTTTAGTCTTTTTAGCGTAAATGGTATTAATTGAATACCCGAGAATTTCTGCAATTTTTTCATTTCCGGTTATGCCCAGCCGGATAAGTGCAAATATTCTCAAATCGGTATTTAGCAATTGTTCTTCCTTAAGCGTTATCCTATCTTCTTCTTTGAATAAGGTATTAAACTGAACCAAAAAATTTGGAAAAAGTCTCAAAAAAACTTTATCAAAATTCTTTAATAGTTCATCCTTTTCTTTTTTAGCGTCAAAACTTTTAAGTATAATTTTAATTTCCTCCCATCTGCGTTCTACCAGTTTCTTATCTAAAGTAGTAATTAACTTCTCCGTTCTTGCCAGGTATTCGGTGTCAAGGTTAAAGTAGTAACCTATGTATTCTTCCTTAATTTTATTGGCTTCAGTTAGCTGATGATTGATTTTTTGTAATTGAATGTTGTATTTTTCTTTGATTTCGTTTACTTCCTGCAACTGGGTATTTATTTCTTTTAGCTGCGAATTATATTTTTCCTTTAATTCATTCACTTCTACCAATTCATGGTTGGTTTGCTGAAGTTTTAAGTTGGCCTCAGATAAATTAGCTCTTGCAACTTTCAACTTTTTAACCTGGTTTCGGATTATTACCGCAAAGCCGCCTAATAAAAGAACAAGTATTGAAAGCGCTATCAGGAAAATCTGCAGCTTTTCTTTTTGGCTCTTAATTGTTGTAATCAATCCCCCTTCAATAAAAGGTAAAATCGCTCCAACTTGTACTTTTCTAAGTCTTGCGTTGTAAAATACTGCATCAGCATTTGCTTTTTCTATATAGAGTAAGGCTTCTTCTATTTTCCCTTCGCTGTAAATGAGCCCTGCAAGTGTAAGGAGGGCTAAGGTTTCTTTGGTAGATGATTTTATATCTGAAACAGAAGCTGCTATTAAAAAAGGTTTAGCCTTATCCTCCTGGCCTTGAGCAATATAAATACCACCAATTGTAGAAGTTGCTAAAGCGTTCTGGTGATGAGTTAGATCATTTCTTTTCACTAACTGGCGCAGGTTAGCTAACGCACTATCAGAATTGCCCTTTTTAAGAAACTTTAGCGCTGAATAATAAATATGGTCAAAAGAGTTTTGAGCAAAAAAAACCAATGCAGAGTCTAAATAAAGATTGGCCATATTATTATAAATAGGAGAAGAATAGCTATCTGCATTAAAATCAGCAAGATTATAATAAGAACGACCCATTAAAGTGTAATATTCAGCTTTCAGACTGTCTGCGACATTATCAATTGATATTATTTTTAGAGAGTCGAATGTTTCTTTAAACATTCCGGCGGAGAGCATTATAAAAACAGCTTTCAGTTTAGCATCTAAAAGTAAGGCTCTGTCACTTTTATTTTCTGCTAACTTTCGTAATTTTTTTGTGTAACGCAGTGCAGAATCATAGTTGTAGTATTTGTACTCGTTATATAGTTGCAGATCAATTCTGTACTGCATATCTACATTGTTTGGTGACACTCAGGTTAGTTCATTTTTTAATTTAGTAATTTCCTTTAATTTACTATCATCGTAAATGTGTGCGTCTTTTATTGCTTGATTTAACTTAACCGTAAGGCTGTCACTATTTGGCGAAGCAAAGGGAACAGAATTATATGCCAGCAATACGCAAACAATGAGTACGACTTTCATTACAGAGCAATTAATGGTACTAAGATTTTTCGACACTTTCAACTGGTTTTTGTATGCAAGCCATAATATGAAGCGATGTTTTACAAAAACATCGACAGGTTAAATAAACGAAATTATCAAGATAAACCGTGAAGAAAAAATGCCTTTTATAAAACAAAGTTTTTTTCTGCGAAATGTTGGAAGGTAATTTTTTAAAAATGGGCGAAAATCCTGCTACTATTTTGGGGTATTTCAATATTTTCGGAAGGTTCTGCCAAGTGGTACTTTTACAATACATTGGGCCAAATTCTTTTTTCGTTGCTGCTATTTCTTTAGAAAAATCACCTATCCCGGCACGCTGTTGTTGTGTAACTGACCAACAGTCGAAACGGTTATTAACAAGCAATAGTTCTTTCATTAAAAAAAAATATCGCTACATATTACGCAACTTGACAATGAATACGATGCTGTATTAGTCGCAGTGATTTATAAATTCTTTTTTGCCTGGGTGGTTTACTACAGCCTGCAATATCTTCTATAAAAGTATTTCCTTGAAATTCCGTTTTTGATTTATAATGATTTCCTCGTTTTTAATTATGACGCTGAATCTGACGAATGTGTTTTGGTGAAATCGTATTGTCAGTCTCTCAGCAACGCTTTGGTGTAACATAACTTTATTTCGATGTTCAAAAATATTTTCATTACAGGAAGTTTTGTCCGTCACCAAACTTAAACTACGTCTAAATATAGATAAGCAAATTACTTTAACACGAATTAATTACTAAATTTTTAATAATTGTAAGCTTTTCAATTTTACCCTTAAGCTGGTGTGTGCTTATATTTGCAGCATGCAACATGCAAAAGATGATTTACAAGTGAGGTGGTTAAAGCTTCGAATAATGCTGAAAGAAAAATATGGCATTAAGCCGGATATGGATGGAGTTTTATTTTTGATAGGCGTTCAGGAATTGGGCACCGGCAAGCAGGAATATACAAAAGAACAAAAGCAGGATTTAATGCATATAGCCATTTGTACCATCCTGGCACCAAGTGGTTATTATGCGCTGGAGGGATATGATGAAGAAGGTTGGCCGCATTACAACCTGGCAAAGCCATTGCCGCCTTACATTCTAATTGAACAGGAAAATTTTTTAAAAGATCACGTTCTGTTGTATTTTTCCCAGTTTTTTCCTGATGGTTATTAAAAAGTCTTTTAAATAACATGGGATGATATTCAATTTATTTACACCAGATACGTTTTGTAACTCAAAGGCAATAACCATTAATTATGATGAACAGAATTTTTAGAATTGTATGTTTAACTTTCGCTATTTTTTTCTGTGCACAACTGCAGGCGCAGGTAAAAAAACAACCGGTAAAGAGGCCGGCAATAGCTGCAAAAAAACCTTTAAAAAAATCTGTAAAAAAACCGGCGGTAAATCCGGTGAAAACTATTTCAGATAGTGTAGCTAAAGAAGATTTTACCAGGGTAAAAATTAGTACTAATGCTGGTGATATGGTGATTCGCCTGTACAATAAAACACCCCAACACCGGGATAATTTTATCAAACTGGTAAAGGAGCATTTTTATGACAGCCTGCTTTTTCACAGGGTCATCAGCCAGTTTATGATACAGGGTGGTGATCCAAAAAGTAAAACAAGTGCTGCCGGCGAAATGCTGGGCATGGGTGATGTTGGCTATACAATCCCTGCTGAATTTGATTCTTCACTTTATCACAAAAAAGGTGCGCTTTGTGCTGCAAGAACAGAGAATCCGGAAAAGGCCAGCAGCGGCTGCCAGTTTTACATTGTTCAGGGAAGAAATATTAGTGAAGGCGAATTAAATAATATTGAACAGCAATCGGGGAAAAAGTACTCATCTGCAAAACGTATGACCTACAAAATGAAAGGAGGTACCCCTTTTCTTGATATGAATTATACTGTATTTGGTGAAGTAGAATCGGGCATTGAAGTGGTAAATTCTATAGCCGCCCTACCCGTAGATAATTTTAAACGCCCCATCAAAGATATTAGGATGCGGATGGAAATAATATTACCGGCAGAGGAAAAAATAGAACCAAAAAAATAAAATAGTTACTTCTTAAATAAGGGGGTAGTTGGTTATCTTGCAGTTTCATTTAAATAGAACTTTTAATCTTTTCAAACTTATAGTATGAATGTTCCTGCAAATTTACGCTACACTAAAGATCACGAATGGGTTTCATTAGAAGGAAATACTGCCACCATCGGCATTACCGATTTTGCACAAGGCGAATTGGGTGATATCGTATATGTTGATATCTCCACTAAAGGGAAAGCACTGGCTGCGGAAGAAATTTTTGGAACTGTAGAAGCTGTAAAAACAGTGAGCGATCTTTTTTTACCTGTAAAAGGAACCATTTTTGAAATGAATCCGGCACTGGAAGCTCAACCAGAGTTGGTTAACAGCGATCCATATGGTGAAGGCTGGATGATTAAAATGACAGTAGACAATACCGAAGATGTTGGAGCGTTACTAGATGCAGCAGCGTATAGCGCTTTGGTTTCTTAATTATAACCATGACACAATATAACAGTCCCTCGCAGGTTGGTGTAAGAGTAAGAAAGTTTTTACCAGGCATTGCCTGGTTTTTATTGGTACTAATATTAATCTGCCTTCCGGGAGAAGATGTACCTAAGGCTGACTTCCTGGATGCTATAAATTTTGATAAGATTGTACATTGCGGATTATTTGGTGGCATTGTATTTTTCTTTTGCATGGCCTTTAAAAAGGCAGGTTACAGCAAACAGGCCAAGCTTCATCTTTTCATCAAAATAACATTGGCTACCTGTGTGTGGGGAATCACTACAGAATTGATTCAGCTGTATTTTATACCTGGCCGGAAGTTTGACTGGTTTGATTGGGCTGCAGATAGTTTTGGTGCTGTTGTGGCTTTTTTTATAAGCATAAAATTTTTTGCCTCAGTATAACGATTTCAATTATTTATATTAAGTTAACATCCCATTTTACAAGTCAAGCATTGATACATTATTTTAGAAAAGTTAAAATATGTATTCTTTCTTCCCCTGCTTTAATTTAAAGAATTTCTAAACTTACATCATCATAAAGAAAAACAGCAATTGCTAAAATGGTAAAAAACCAGTAAGCTTTTGCAGCTTTTCATTACTTTTGCTTATATGACAGCTATTGAAAGTATGGATTACAATACCGCACGAAATCATTTAACCATGAGAGAGTATGGCCGCCACATTCAAAAAATGGTGGAATACCTGCTTACCCTTGAAGACCCAGAAAAGCGCCAACGCAATGCAATGGCGCTAATTGAGTTGATGGGCTTTTTAAACCCACATCTTAAAAATGTGGAAGACTTCCGCCATAAATTATGGGATCACCTGTTTTTAATAAGCGACTTTAAATTAGATGTGGAAAGCCCCTACCCAATACCCACAAGAGAAACTTTAAAGGCAAAACCAGAACCGTTGCCTTATCCTAAAAGATACCCCAAGTTTAACCACTTAGGTAAAAATATAGAAGTAATAATTGATAAGGCATTGAAAGAAGAAAACCCCGAAAAACGCCAGGGGTTTGCCAATTCAATTGCCTACTACATGAAACTTACTTACAGCAACTGGCATAAAGAACTGGTACATGATGACAACATACAAAGTGAATTGAATAACATTACAAATGGACAGTTGGAATTTAACAATCGGCCGTTTGTAAAACACAGAACTGATATACCAAGTGACAGAGATGATTACAGAAGCAATACAGGAGGCTACAGAAAAAACTTTACCCAACGCAGCAACACAACCGGAGGAAGAGATAATACCGGTGGAGGAAGAGACAATCGAGGAGGAACCGGCAGCAGGGACAATCGTGGTGGCAGCAGGGATAACCGTGGTGGCAGTAAAGACAGCAATAACCGTGGCTTTAAAAAACGGTACTAAAAAGGTATCGAAATAAAAAAATAATATTACCCCGGCTACCTGCAAAGCAGCGCCGGGGTTTTTATTTTTAATAATCTTTTTGTTTGTTAACTTGTCACTGTAAGCTGTTTCAAAAAAAATCAACATCAAACCATCAATCAACAAAAAAAATAATGAGTTCATTTCAAGTATACGGAGGGAAAAAACTAGGAGGGGAAATTACCCCGCAAGGTGCCAAAAATGAAGCGCTGCAAATTATATCTGCAGTTTTATTAACCGCCGAAAAAGTTACCATCACCAATATTCCGGATATTATTGATGTAAACCTGTTGATAGAATTACTGGGCGATATGGGAGTGAAAACAGAAAGAGTAAGCAGCAATACCTGTATTTTTCAGGCAGATGATGTAAATGTGGAATACCTTAACAGCGATGCCTATCATAAAAAAAGCGGTAAGCTCAGGGGCTCTGTAATGCTCGCTGGCCCCATGTTGGCAAGATTTAAAAAAGCATACATCCCCAAGCCCGGTGGCGATAAAATTGGCAGACGCAGATTGGATACACACATCATTGGTTTTGAAAAACTGGGTGCTTCCTTTCAATACAATAGCGATGGCTATTTTTACCTGACTGCACCTGAATTGAAAGGCGCTAACATTATGCTGGATGAACCAAGCGTAACAGGTACGGCCAATATAGTAATGGCAGCTGTTATGGCCAATGGTACTACAACATTATACAACGCCGCCTGTGAGCCTTACCTGCAGCAACTTTGCAGGATGCTTAACCAGATGGGGGCAAAAATAACCGGCATTGGCAGCAACCTGCTTA
>JAYTTM010001126.1:0-12199 GCA_043745055.1 Chitinophagaceae bacterium
TTATGTAAAAGTGTTACAGCAATTTTTTATTAAGAGAAGTTAAACCCACTAATCCTTTCAAGGGAAATAAATGATGAAGTTGTTGCAAAAAAAAATCAGATTATTTTTAATACTCTTGTTGTTTGGTGCTAACTATTGTTGGGGCCAGGCGCCGTTGGTTAAAACATCTGTAAGCAATAGCAATATTTTAATAGGCGAACAATTTCAATTAAAAATTGAGGCCATTTTTCCTGGTGCTGATTATAAAGTAAATTGGTTAAACCTGCCGGACAGTCTGCAACATTTTGAATTGATTGAAAAAAGCAAAGCTGACTCTATTTACAACAATGACCACTTAACTGGAGTTACACAAATATTTACCCTCACCAGTTTCGATTCAGGCAAATGGAACCTGCCTGTAGTAAGGGTAAATATTGATCCGATAAAAGACGATACCACCTACAATTTTTTCAGCGACAGTCTACCCATTAAAGTTTCCTTTTCTGTTTCCGATACCACTACACAGTTGAGGGACATAAAGCCCCTGTATGAGGTTTCAGATAAATGGCCGCTTTGGTATTGGATAGCCGGAGTAATTTCAATACTGATATTGATTGCATTACTGGTTTGGCTTTTTCGCTACTGGAAAAAAAACAGATCAACTGTTAGATTTAAATCAAAAATTTCTCCATTTGATGAAGCTATGCAGCAACTGGATGGAGTAAAAAAATACAATTTATCCGATGCAGCGGATATAAAATTATTTCATTCAAAACTCGTAACTATTTTCACACAATTTTTATCAGGGAGTTATAATACCAATCATCTTAATAAAACAACCGGCGATTTGCTGATCGTTTTAAAAAGTATGGAAGCTTCGGTAGAAACAGTTACGAAAATGGCTGGCAGCCTGCGTTTTGCAGATGCTGTAAAATTTGCTAAATACCAGCCAACAGCAGGTGATAGCGAAAATTGCCTGCAGGTTATTAAAGAAACAATCACCTTGTTACATCAAAAATCATCTACAAAACCTGCGTCAAAGTAGTGCGTTATTTATGCTTATTGACTATTTTAAAAATATCAGTTTTGCCATGCCGCAATTTTTTTTGCTGGCATTGCTGTTGCCGGTAATGATTGGCTGGTACATTCGTTTCGGTAACCGCAGTTTGGCAAGCCTCAAAGTATCATCTATAAAAAGTTTTGCAGGCTTATCTTCCTGGAAAATAATTTTTCGTCATGTGCCTTTTATACTTCGTTTGTTAATGGTTGGGTGCTTAATTATTGCCCTTGCCAGGCCGCAGATTAAAAATGAAGAACAGCAGGCAGAAGGTGCAGGGGTGGATATTATTTTGTGCATTGATGTTAGCGGAAGTATGACGGCGCAGGACTTTACGCCTAACCGGATGGAAGCTGCTAAAAAAGTGGCTGCTGATTTTATTGAGAGTCGACTGACTGATCGTATTGGGGTAGTTATTTTTTCAGGAGAAAGTTTTACGCTTTGTCCGTTAACTACAGATAAACCGGTGTTGAAATCTGCCATCGAAAACATCCGCAATGGTTTATTGGAAGATGGTACTTCTATTGGTGATGGTTTATCAACCAGCGTAGATAGATTGCGTGGCAGTAAAAGTAAAAGTAAGGTGGTGATTTTGCTAACTGATGGAGAAAACAATGGAGGTTTAATTGGGCCTGCCAATGCCAAGGAAATTGCCAAAGCCTTTGGTATAAAGGTTTACACAATCGGTGTTGGTACCGATGGCTATGCACCTTTTCCTGTAAGAACACCGATGGGAGTGGTAATTCAACAACAGAAAGTGACTATTGATGAAAAACTACTGACAGAAATTGCCAGGGAAACTGGTGGCAAATATTTCAGAGCCAAAGACAATGCAGGCCTGGAAAATATTTATAAAGAAATTGACAACCTCGAAAAATCTAAAGTAGAAATAACCAATTATACTAGGTACACCGAAAAATTTTTTCCTTTTGTGATGCTTGCAATTGCTTTGTTATTGCTGGAAGTTATCCTGCGACTTACCGTGTTAAAAAAGTTCCCGTAAAATGATTGTAACAAGGTTGGGCATAAAGTTTATAACTTTTTAAAAGTTGCAAACTTTAGCAAATGGTGCCAACTTTACTAAAACCTGCACATTGCTTCATTCTTTATTTAACTTGCACCCAATGAAGGCAACCGTTTATAAAAGTACCGGCAGTTGGTACATTGTGCAAGATGGACAGGGACAATTTTTTAATGCCCGTATGTTGGGTAAGTTTAAGATTGAGGGTCTTACCAGTACCAATCCAATTGCGGTTGGCGATCTTGTACGTATTGAAATAGAAAATGAAAAGGAAGGCTCTGTAACCATTACCCATATTGAGGAAAGACGAAATTATATTAACCGCACTTCACCAGCCAATAAACACAAGCACCACATTATTGCATCAAATATTGATCAGTCGCTGCTGTTTGCAACATTAAAAGATCCCAAAACATCGCAGGGATTTATTGATCGGTTTTTGGTAACTGCAGAAGCCTATCACGTACCGGCAATAATTGTATTTAATAAGAAGGACGTTTATGGCGAAAAGGAGTTGGAGAGGTTGGCAGCAGTTGAAGAAATGTACACTGCCATTGGTTATAAAGTACAGGCAATGAGCATTAATACAGGCGAGGGGGTAGATGCAATTGTTGATTTATTGAAAGATAAAACAACCTTATTATCCGGTCATTCGGGTGTAGGCAAATCAACTTTTATCAACAAAATGTTTCCGGAACTTGCTTTGCGTACGCAGAATGTAAGCGGCTGGAGTGGCAAAGGATTGCACACCACCACCTTTGCAGAAATGTTCGATCTTCCCGGTGGTGGCAAAATTATTGATACGCCAGGCATACGGGAGCTTGGGCTTGTAGACATCCCCAAAAATGAATTGTCTCATTATTTTCCGGAAATGCGTAATCTAATAAATGATTGCCAGTTTAATAACTGCATGCATATAAATGAACCCGGTTGTGCAATAAAAGCTGCAGTAAATGAGGGTACAGTTTATATGGAGCGATATATTAGCTACCTTACCATTTTGGAAACCATCGAGCAAAAAACCTATTAATTAATAGGCTCTTCTTTCTAAAAAGTGTGAGATTTCAACCACTGCATTATTTTGTTGTTGTACACTCTTTCCTCTTTGAGGAGAAATAGACACTCCATTAAAAATGCTGTAATGCAAGGTCAGTAATTGATTCTTGTATTTAAAATCCCATTCAAGACTTTCTGCATCATCTACCTGGTTTAAAAAATTAATTTGTAAATCGGCTGACAGGGTTTCTGCAATGGCGTAAAATTTAGAGATACCGCAATTGTCGTCAATTACAGCTTCTGTACTGCCTTGCTTTGAAGTTAAATGGTAACACATGGTATAGGGGTTTATTGGTTTCGGATTATTTACAATTCCAGTTGCCGGCTTCTTTTTAATAGCTCATTTTTCCACCTTTATATTTTGCCTTTGCACTGGCCTTCATAGCTTTTTCATCGCCGGCAGCTAATTTTTCAGCACCAATATTTCTGCCATTACCTGGGCAGCCATATTTTTCAGTCTTTCTAAAAACTGAACAAGCACTTAAAAAATAGATGCCTATAATTGCTATTAAAATTTTTTTCATGCTATAAATATAAATTTATTTTGCCCTTCACCGATATTTGTGATAAACAATCATTTGTTGCAAACGGCACATTACTTTAGCAAAGTGCAACTGTAATAGAGCTTTTCGTTACCCCCCTTCAGGGGATGGGGGCGCAAACCACCCACTATACATCAAGTAATTATTAGCAATCCTGTTTATTTCTCCGTTTATCAGTTCCTGAGATATGTCTTTTACTTTTTTAGCCGGCACACCAGCATAAATACTGCCTGGCTCAATTACTGTATTTTCAAGAACTACAGCACCAGCTGCTACAATGCTGTTACTGCCAACCTGCACATTGTCCATCACAATTGCCCCCATACCTATCAGCACATTATCACATATAACGCATCCATGTACAATTGCATTGTGTCCGATGCTAACATTATTTCCAATAATGGCCTTTGTTTTCTCATAAGTGCAATGAATAACTGCTCCATCCTGCACATTTACCTTGTTGCCAATGCGGATGCTGTTTACATCGCCCCGAATGACAGCGTTGAACCATACACTGCAATCATCACCCATTACTACATCGCCAACAATGGTGGCATTGGGTGCTATAAAGCAGTTGGTACCCATTGTTGGCAGGATACCTTTTACCGGAAGAATAAGGGACATAATTTTTATTTTAATGATTATTATTACACAATTTACGGGTATCTCATTTACGCCTTTTCTACTTTTTTATTATTTTAAAATACGGGAATAACTGCTTAATTTTCTAACCAATATTAGCTCGTAAAATATCTTTATCCAACAAAATGCCACAGCAATTAAAACTTTCCGAACTTATAAATGAAATAGAGGATACTATTCAAAACCGGTTTGCCGGAAAAACTTTTTGGATAACAGCAGAGATCACGGATGTAAAAAAACAAACAGACAAGCGCTGGTGTTTTTTAAAGTTTATTGAAAAAGAAGGTAACCTGATAACCGCAGAAATTAAAGGCGTGTTTTGGTCAAACACATATTACAACGTAGAAAAGTTTGAGCAATTAACTGGTCAGGTCTTTACAAGCGGGCTACAAATTACCTGTAATGTAAGGGTGCGTTTTCACAAACGATTTGGGATAGATTTGGAGGTGCTTGAAATAGACCATAGCTATGCGCTCGGAAAACTGGCGCTGGAAAAAGACCTTACGCTTGAACGGCTGCTGAAAGAAAACCCATCTTTAATCCGCCTGGTAGATGGACAATATTATACCTACAATATGCAAATAGAATTGCCCGTAGTATTGCAAAAAATCGCCTTGGTTACCGCTCCCAACTCCGATGGACAAAGAGATTTTAAACAGGAGATTGCAAACAATCAATATGGCTACGCCTTTGCTGTTACTGAGTATTTAACGCAAATTCAGGGAGATAATTCAAGCAAACTAATTTTACGGCAATTGCAATTAATTGAATCACAGATGGAAAAATACGACCTGGTTGCCATCGTTCGTGGTGGAGGCTCACAAACTGATTTTAAACCATTTGATGACTATGAATTATCGAAATATGTGGCAGGATTTCCGCTGCCCATTTTTACGGGTATTGGTCATGATAGAAACACCAGCATAGTTGACTTGATGGCCCGACAACATAAAACCCCTACTAAGGTTGCATCGAGTATTGTTGATCACAATTATAATTTTGAAAGTGCCTTAGTGAATTTGAAAGAGCGGTTTTTTGGTAGTGCCGAAAAACTGGTTGAACTGGCCAAAGAAAACATCCGGCAATTAAAAAGAACAGTAAAGGCATACAGTCCATCCACCATTTTACAAAAGGGTTATGCTATCATAACCATCAACGATAAAATTATAATTGATCCTGAAAAAATACATCCCGGTACGGAAATAAAAACCATTTTAAGGGATGAGTTAATTTATAGTACTGTAACAAAAAAATCAATTAATGAACATGACTTATAACGAAGCTTATAAAAAGCTTTCAACACTTGTTGAACAAATAGAGGACAACGAAATTCAGCTGGATACATTGGCGCAAAAAGTTGCGCAGGCAAAAGAATTGATTGCATTTTGCGAAACTAAGTTGCGGACAATAGACAATGATGTTACACAGGCCTTTGCTGATAATAATCCAGCTAACCAATAGAAAATCGCCACAATAATTTTTACCAGGCACCTGTTGTTATAATTTTGTAGTATGAAAGTAATACTGTTCATGTTGTCGTTTTTTTTTCATTGCTCTGCAGTAAAGTCGCAGGACTATATTGACTTTTCTGATGTTGACAGAAGGGTACAGCAAATACCAATAGCAAAAACCTACGCTACAGATTCCATCGTACAATTTGTACAAAATAATTTTATAACAGATGGGGAAAAGGTAAGGGCTATTTACACCTGGATAACTACAAATATCCGGTACAGTAAAGACAGTATGTATTATTTCAGGGGCTGGGGTACCAATCCGGAAGCCAAGATGGAGGCTATTTTACGCAGAAGAAAGGGAGTTTGTGAAAATTATGCCGCTCTGTTTGCCAACCTCGTTTCAAAATGTGGGGTACCGGTATTTGTTGTTAGTGGCTATACTAAAATTGCGGGTAATGTTAACAGGAATGGTCATGGCTGGTGTGCTGTATTTGTAGATAATGAATGGCGCTTGTGCGATCCCACCTGGGATGAAGGATTTAAAACATCTACTCAATATTTTTTGGTAAATCCTGCTCAGTTTATTGAGACCCATCTGCCTTTTGATCCCCTCTGGCAATTGCTGGAACATCCAATTACTAACAAGGAATTTCAAAAGGGAGTTGGTTTTTCAAAAAAGGATACCACAGTTTTCCATTATAACGATTCTGTAAGTAAACATTTGTTGCTAGATACTTTGCAGCAAATGCAGGCAACCTCACGAAGGATGCGAAAGGCTGGAATTGATAATGAAAACCTGAAAACCTGGCTGGCTTACAATGAAATGAAAATTGCCATCGTAAACCAGGAGGCCGATATGGATGGATTTAATGCAGCCGTGGCAGATCGTAACAAAGCAAGGGCGTTATACAATGATTTTGTACAATACCGTAACAGCAGCTTTAAACCTACAATACCGGCTGCTGAAATCCAATTGTGGTTTAATACTATTGACAACCTGTTAGCAGCAGCATTAAAAAAAATTGAAACTATCGGAAGGGTGGTAGAAAATTATCAGTATGATACCGATTCACTCAAATCCAGTATTGATACCTTAATTGAAAAATTGAAGCATCAAAAGGATTTTTTTAAAAATTATTGGGGATTAAGTGAAGGTGAGCGGGCGAAGCTATTGGAATAAGCAAGCAACAACGGCCACCCGTATTTACTTAAAACCTTTGTATCATTTGCCCTACACCAAAAATAAAGGTTGCTGGTTCGGTATTTGGTTGTTGAATCATTATTTTTACGCAACTTTAAAATTTGAATGAACGAAATTAAAAAAGATATTGCTACCAGAGAATCTGAACGCTTTCAGGCTTTGTTTCAATATGCTTCCATGGGTATATTGGTTGCGGATAGTCAGGGGACGATTTTGATGGCAAATACTTTTTTACTCAGGCAGTTTGGGTACTACGATCCTCTGGAGATTAAAGGAAAAAAGATTGAAGTTTTGATACCAAACCGTTATCACAGCAGGCATTTGGTGCATCGTGGCGAATATGATGCCAATCCTCGTCCAAGGTCGATGGGGCTGGGGTTCGATTTATACGGGTTAAAAAAAGATGGAATTGAAATTCCGGTAGAAATAAGTCTGAGTAATTTTATCAGCAATGATGAACATTACACCATTGCCTTTATCAGTGATATTTCTAAGCGGAAAGAAATAGAGAAATCTGTGATATCCCAAAAGGAAGAACTTGCCAGTATCAATTGCAGGATTGAAGAGCTTAACAATGACCTTGAAGAAAAAGTTGAATTGCGTACCCAGCAGTTGAAGCAAACGCTTTTGCAATTGCAGGAATCGAAGGATGAACTTTCTAAAGCATTAAGTAAAGAAAAGGAGCTGAGCGACCTTAAGAGCCGGTTTGTTTCAATGGCTTCTCACGAGTTCCGAACACCTTTAAGTACCATCCTGTCCTCAGCATCATTGGTAGCAAAATATACGCAAACAGATGAACAGGCAAAACGTGACAAGCACATTTTACGTATCAAATCTTCGGTTAGCAATTTGACCGATTTGCTGAATGAGTTTTTATCAATCGGAAAAATAGAAGATGGTAAAGTGATGGCACACATGGCGGAGTTTAATATAAAGGAACTACTGCAATCTATTTGCACCGAGCTGCAGGCAATAGCTAAACCAAGGCAAAAAATAGTGCTAGCCCATGCTGGAGATACATTGGTAACACTCGATCCTTCTTTGTTGCGCAATGTGCTGATAAATCTGTTATCCAATGCCATCAAGTTTTCTCCGGAGGGAGGTCTTATTTCAGTTGCCAGCGAAACAAAAGAAAAATATATTTCTCTCCGTATAAAAGACAGCGGTATGGGGATTTCAGCAGAAGATCAGGAGCATTTATTTGAACGTTTTTTTCGTGGTAAAAATGCCACTAACATACAGGGTACCGGACTTGGGCTGCATATTGTGGCCAAGTACATAGAATTGATGGATGGTCAGATAAACTTTGAAAGTGAACTGGAAAAGGGTACCGAATTTATCATTACATTTAATCCGGCATAAATATTACCAGCATAAATTTTTTCTATGATACAATTATTACTGATTGAAGACAATATCGAGATCAGGGAAAATACTGCGGAGATTCTTGAACTAGCCGGTTACAAAGTGCATACTGCCGAAAATGGAAAAATGGGTGTAGAAATGGCGCTGCAAAATAAACCAGATCTTATTATTTGCGATATTATGATGCCGGTTTTGGATGGCTATGGCGTTTTGCACCTCTTAAATAAAAATGAAATGTTGCAGCACGTACCCTTTATTTTTTTAAGTGCCAAGGCAGAACGCAGTGATCTTAGAAAAGGAATGGAAATGGGTGCAGATGACTACATTACCAAACCTTTTGCGGAGCTTGAATTATTAACTGCGGTTGAGAGCCGGCTGAAAAAAACCGAGTTGATGCGGAAAGAATACGAAACTACTGCCGAGGGCATGAAGCAGATGCTGAACGAATTTGGAGGTAAAGACGCTCTCGATCATTTAGCTGAAGACAGAAGCATTAATTACTATAAAAAAAAGCAGGTTGTATATTCCGAAGGTAACCACCCCGCCAGGCTATATTACATTCAAAAAGGAAAAATAAAAACTTATAAAGTAAATGAAGATGGAAAAGAGTTGACAATTGGCCTGTATAACGAAGGAGACTTTTTAGGATACACTGCATTGTTGGAAGGGGCGGTATATAAAGAATCAGCGGAGGCAATTGACGATTGTGAAATAGCTATTATTCCAAATGAAGATTTTGAATACCTGCTCAATAACAACAAAGAAGTAACCCGGAAGTTTATACAACTGCTTGCAAAAAATGTAACTGATAAGGAGCAACAATTGCTTGGGCTTGCCTACAATTCATTGCGCAAAAGGGTGGCAGATGCGTTAATTACCCTGCAGAATAAGTATCATAAGCAAAGCGAAGGTAAATTTTCCATGCACATCTCCAGGGAAGATTTAGCCAATATTGCAGGCACCGCTACCGAATCACTTATAAGAACCCTTAGTGATTTTAAAAATGAAAAATTAATTGAAATTAAGGAGGGTAATATTATAATCATGAATGAAAAAAAATTATTGTTGATGCTTAATTAAATAAAAAATACATTGACATTTTTATCAAGGTAGTTTTTATATAAAGATTCATTCAAAAAAATATTAAAGTACTGATACCAGGTACTTATTAAACTCATTTTTCATTCGGTTGAAATCCTTTTCCAGAAACTCCATTTCATTGCGGATTTTTTGTTGTTTTTTTATCAGGCGCTCTTCAATGGTTGCCTTTTTTTCTGCCAGGATATGTAGGTTTTTTTCTTGTTCTCTTACATCATGTAACATTTCATCTACAAATTCATCTTTTAAAATAAACTGATTTTGGAAATGTTCTGCCAGGGCAAGGAAATCCTTGTCTGTCTTATTATCCAGTACTTCACTTAGCCTGGTTTTTAAATAACTGTTTTCCTGCTTAAAAAAATCAAGCAGCCGCTCCCATGCCGTGCATTCCTGAAGTACCTGATCTGTTTTATTCTTCTTCATCAAATTACTTTTTATGGTAACTAAAGTGCTATATCCCGTCATACTAATCAACTGTTTTTTGATAAAGTGTATTATTGTTTAGAATGACACTCAATCATATCTTTTTTATCTCCTCCTGTGGCAGGGCTAATCATGCCTATACCCAGCCCCATGCCCCGCAATATCAGCAGGCAAGCCATTACCACCATAATATACGGGTACAGGTTGCGGATTTTTTTTCTTGCTTCCATGTTTATAAAATTGCCAAAAAATGATACAGCCCACATAACAGGTAAAGTGCCTGCTCCAAAAGCCGCCATAAATAACGCACTTTTTACAGGATCTGCAGTGGCTACAGCACCGGCAACTGCCATATAAATAAGGCCACAGGGCAACAGCCCGTTTAGCAATCCGATTAAATACAATGCACCAAAATTTTTCTTCATAAACAATTTGCCAACTGCATTGCGTATGCTTGCGCCAGCAGTTGAAAAAATCGGTGGCACATTCAATTTTAAAGTTCCCCATTTGGCTAACAACATTATAATAAGAATAGAAGCTCCTAGTAAAATGGATAACCCTTGCTGAAAACCGACGATGGATAATCCTTTGCCTGCAAGGCCAAATAAAAAACCGATACTGCTGTAAGTAGTAATTCGCCCAATGTTATAAAGTAAGCTGCCAAAAAACTTTGCAAGGCTGCTATCATTGTTCAATGGTAAGGCAAAGGCAATTGGCCCGCACATACCTATGCAGTGAAAACTGCCAATCATCCCCATTGTTATAGCTGCAAGAAATAAGGGTAACATGTTATAAATTAATTTTTTGTTCGTAATAATAATTCAGGCCATCAGCAACCCAGCTTATCTGTACATAATGAAAGCCTTTGTTCTTTTCCGGTATGGCCATTTCTACCATGTTATTTGCTGTTTCAAAACCTTTAACAGCGTCTTTTTTTTCGTCGGCAGGGAAATAAATTTTTACTGAACCTGTAATTTTTTTGTTTAAAAATTCTTTAGGAAAACTAACTTCAAGCTGCCTTTGTTTTTTCACAATTGTTACTGATGCAGACAACAGAGATGTTCTTTTTGCTTCATCAATCCTTTCCTGGTATACCAGTTCTTTTGCATAATAATCGGTGGTTACCAAATCAATATTTTGTTGGGTAGCTTTGTATACCATAAAAACTATTCCTAGTACAAACACTGTGTAAATGATTATTATTTTATATCCCCAGTTCATAATTTAAAGTTTTGCCCCCATCCCCTAAAGGGGAGTGAAGTATTATTGTTTTAAAGTTTTGCCCCCATCCCCAAAAGGGGAGTTATTTATAGTACCCGCTTTTTTTGCAGGAATATTGATAGTTTCCAATTTTTAATGCACCATTAATATTCTGACACTTGCCCTTACCCCCCTTTAGGGGATGGGGGCTTTACTCATACACTTCCGGCCCAATAAAACTGGCTGTAATTATTTTTATTTTTTTACCATCCTGGTACAAGCCAATTTCTACCGGTGTTTTCCAGCCCTTTACATCTTTTCTGTTTAGTTTAATAAAAAACTGGAGTATAGTATAATCTTCTTTTTTGGCGAAAGTTTTACTGCTGCCTACCAGGGTTATTTCTCCTGGTATATGCTCCAGTTTCATATCTATAACAATATCTTTACGTGTTTTGTTAGCAAGTTTAAGACTATATAAATTTTCAATTCTTCCATCAGGCAAAGGGGTATACGTCATGCCGGAGGTACGCATCAGTCTTGCATCCACATCACTTCTGCTGGCCAATAAAAATACCAGTAAGGATATCAGCAATAACAGTACTGAACTGTATGCTTTTATCCGGGTATTTAATTTTAGTTTTTTACCAGAAGTAATGCTGTTTTCAGATGCATAGCGAACCAAACCAACTGGCTTGTGAATACTAGTCATGATAGCATCGCAGGCATCTATGCAGGCTGTGCAGTTTACACATTCCAGTTGCGTGCCATTGCGGATATCAATACCTGTGGGGCATACCCTTACGCAGGCGTAGCAATCAATACAATCACCATTTGCAGGCTGAACCAAAGGGACAACAGTCAACAATTTATCTTCAATATCATTACAGGTGCCTGTGCCTTTACAATCGGTACATTTGTAATCATATTTCTCCTCTTTTTGTTGCTTGCCCAATTTGCCTCTTGGCTCGCCACGCAGGCGATCGTACGCTACTACAATGGAGTTTTTATCCAGTAATACGCCCTGTAATCTTCCATAAGGACAAACCACAATACATGCCTGCTCTCTAAACCACCAGTATACAAAAAAGAATACAGTAGTAAACCCTAGCAGAGAAATTAATGTGCCGGTATTTTCAGCAGGGTGGGTAATGTGTTCTA